>JAYVTP010000387.1:0-2918 GCA_043788685.1 Pseudolysobacter sp.
TCGGCCAGCGCCCCGAGCATGGCCGGTATCGTGGCGCTGTTGAACCAGAAACTCGGCGGTGCGCAAGGCAATCTCAATCCGCGCTTGTATGCGCTGGCGGCAACACCATCGAATGGCGTATTTCACGATGCCACACCTGCGTCGAGTGGCGTCAGCAGTTGCGTCATCGCGATTCCGAGCATGTGCAACAACAGCATGCCAGGGCCGACGGATTTGACTGCTGGATTGTCGGGTTATGCGTTGACGACTGGCTACGATCAAGTGACCGGACTAGGTTCGATCAACGTCGCCAACCTGTTGCAACAATGGAGCGTAGCGACGTCGGTAAATCTCGATCAGCATGGCTTGACCGGCTCGTGGTACAACCCGGCGACCGGCGGGCAGGGCATCGAGATCGAGGTCTATCCCGATGTGTATGCCGCTGGACATGGCCTTTTGTTTGGCGGCTGGTTTACTTTTGATACGACCGCGCTCGGCGGGCAGCGCTGGTACAGCTTGTCGGGCGATGTCACCAGCACCAGTCCATCCGTGGCATTGACCATCAGCGCAAGTTACGGCGGTAACTTCGGGCAGCCGCCGAAAATTGCCAGTAGTTTGGTCGGCAACGCCACGCTGCAGTTCAGCGACTGTACGCATGGCAGTCTGAGTTACACGTTCACCGACGGCAGCGGGCGCAGTGGCGTGATTCCGCTGAGGCGTCTGCTGAGCAACGGCGACACTTGCTCATCCAGCAGGATTGCACCTACGCTGGCGTCGGATTATTTACTGTCGGGTAATTGGTACGACCCGAATACCAGTGGTCAGGGATTCATTCTGGATTTCAGTCCAAATCAGAGTTTCATGTTTGGCGCCTGGTACACCTATGCGACCAACGGCGCGCAGATCGGCGCGGGCGCGAGCCAGCGCTGGTACACGCTGCAGACCGATCAGTTCGTCAACGGCAGCAGTGCGTTGACGAATATTCCGATCATCAGCACCAGCGGCGGTGTGTTCAACGCCAGCACCGCAGTCAGCAGTCAAGCTGTTGGCAGCGCGAGCATCGTATTCCAGAATTGCAATGCGATGCTGCTGGCTTACACATTCACCAGCGGCAGCAATCAAGGCTCGAACGGTACGATCAATCTGCAGCGAATCGTGCCGCTGCCGACATCCACGGCATGCGGCCTGTGAGCGCATTTGCAGCGTATGCCATGCGCCAGGCGCTGACTATGGGATCGATCTACTGATGTCCGGATCGCCCTTGCTTGCCGAATTGATCGACGCGTTGCGCTGCCTTCCGGGTGTGGGCGCCAAGTCAGCGCAGCGTATGGCGTTTCATATGCTGGAGCGCGACCGCAGCGGTGCGCAACGTTTGTCGGCCAAGCTCACCGAGGCGATGTTGCGGATCGGCAATTGCACGCGTTGCCGGACTTTCAGCGAGACATCACTGTGCGCGTTGTGCGCGAATAGCGGTCGCGATCGACAACTATTGTGTGTGGTCGAATCGCCGGTCGACCAACTCGCGGTGGAGCAAGCCACAGGTTATCGCGGACAGTATTTTGTGCTGCTCGGCAGGCTCAGTCCGATCGACGGCGTGGGTCCGCGCGAACTCGGTCTGGATCTGCTCGCGGCAAGGCTGGCCGAAGGCGAAGTTTCGGAATTAATCATCGCCACCAATCCGACCATTGAAGGTGAGGCGACGGCACATCTGCTGAATCAGATTGCGTCGCAGGCGAAGGTGCGCGCGACGCGTCTTGCGCACGGCGTGCCGCTCGGCGGTGAGCTGGAATTCATCGATCGCGGCACGCTGGCGCACGCGTTCGGCAGCCGCCATACCTTGTAAATTCTTGCGCGTTATTTCACGCCATCGGAGCCTGTGCCATGAGCGAAAAAACTCTCTTCAGCAAAATTATCGAGCGCGAAATTCCGGCCGATATCGTCTACGAGGATGAGCAGATCATCGCGTTCCGCGACATCGCGCCACAGGCGCCGCGGCATGCGTTATTCGTGCCGAAAAAACCGATCGCCACGCTTAATGATGCTGGGCCGGAAGACGCTTTGCTGATCGGCAATCTGTTTCTCGCCGCGGCTAGATATGCCAAGGCCGAAGGTTTTGCCGAGAACGGCTATCGCTGCGTTATCAACTGCAATCGCGATGGTGGACAAACCGTGTATCACCTGCATCTGCATCTGCTGGCAGGACGCGCGTTGCACTCGAATTTTGCATGATACGCACGGCATAATCGTGAATTTTCTCGACGCAGCGATCACGCTGCATCGAGAGTTTTCAGCATTCAAAAATCAATGGTGGCCGTGACGAATGATAACCACTGGGCCGCCATAAAAACCGCCGTACCAGCCGCTGTTGCCGTACCAGAACGGATCGTAACCATACGGCCCGTAACCCCAGCCGCCGTAGCTGCCTGGATACGCCGATGCGCTCCGTTTGGGCCATAGATAAACCTCATCGGCATTGACCTTGGCGTAGGTGTAATTGTAATCGCCAACCGCGTGCTGCTCGCTGCCGCTGGTGGTGCCGACTACCGTGATATCGCGACCCTTGGTGTACACCGCCGGATCGTAAAATCCCTGACGACAGGCGATGAACCGACCGTTGCTTTGGTCGTGCATGTTCGGTCGCGCATCGCTGAACAGTTCGCGCGCGAGAATTTCAAAACAGGTACTGTCGGCATGCGGTTCCACCTTGATGATTTCACCGCCCCAGCGCACCCGCTGACCGCTTTGATTGTTGGTCAACGCTTGTTGCGGCGTGATTGCCGGATATTCGCCAGCCAGCGGCTTTGGCACGGTTGCGCATGCGCTCAAGGCCAGTGCGGCTGCCACACTCAGAATAACGGTACGCATGGAATGATCCTCCAGAAACGATGATTTACGCTTGCCATCATACGACGCCTTGGATGGTTACTTCGTCGCAGAAG
>JAYVTP010000388.1:0-8360 GCA_043788685.1 Pseudolysobacter sp.
ACCGGCGTGGCATCGTGGTCGAGCTGTTCGAGCTGATGCTGCGCGAAGTAACCGATGCGCAAATCCTTGGCTTCGAGTCGCTCGCCAGAAAGCGGCGCCAGCGCACCGGCGAGCATCTTGATCAATGTCGATTTACCAGCACCGTTCGCGCCGAGCAGGGCGATGCGCTGGCCTGGCACGAGATTGAACTTGATGCCGTCGAGAATCACGCGCTCGCCATATCCGACGCTGACTTCATCCATTTTTAGCAGAGGTTGCGGCAACGCGTGCGGCTGGCGGAACTCGAAACGAATCGACGATTCGGCGCGAATCGGCGCGAGAAACGTCATGCGTTCCAATGCTTTCAGGCGGCTCTGCGCCTGACGCGCTTTGGTCGCCTGCGCCCGGAAACGATCGATGAAACCCTGCAGATGTGCACGTTCGCGCTGCTGCTTGGCGATCATCGACTGCGTCTGCGACAGACGTTCGGCGCGCTTGCGCTCAAAGCCGCTCAGGTTGCCGGCAAACAATTCCACTTTTTCGTCGGCGATGCTCAGAATGTGCGTGGCGACGGTATCGAGAAATTCGCGATCGTGCGAAATCAGTAGCAAGGTGCCGGGATAACTCTTGAGCCAGGTTTCGAGCCAGACCACCGCGTCGAGATCCAGATGGTTGGTCGGTTCGTCGAGCAGCAGCAGATCGGAGCGGCACATCAGCGCCGTGGCCAGATTCAGGCGCATGCGCCAGCCGCCGGAAAAATCGCGCACGGGGCGATTTTCATCGGACGAACTGAAACCGAGGCCGTGCAGCAATCGGCCGGCGCGCGAACGCGCGGTATAGCCATCGATTGCCGCGAGTTTTTCGTGCAGCGTACCGAGGCATTCGCCATCGTGCGCCTGTTCGGCAACCGCAATCGCGTTATCCAGCTCGCGCCACTCGGTATCGCCGTCGAGTACGTAGTCGATGGCGCTGGATTCTAGTGCGGGAGTTTCTTGGCGCACATGCGCGAGCGTCCAGTTGCGTGGCCGCTCGAAAGTTCCTGCATCCGGCCCCATCTCGCCGCTGACCAAGGCCAGAAAACTCGATTTGCCCGCGCCGTTACGCCCGGTAATGCCCACACGCCAGCCCGCATGGATCGCGAACGTGGCTTCGGAAAACAATAGTTTGGACCCACGCCGCAGCGCGAGAGAATCTGATCTCAGCATTCGCCGATTCTAGCAAGCCGTGCAAGCGCTCGCACTGAATTTCTTGCGCTGCAACATTTGCTGATAGCGCATGCGACTGCGCATTGCGGTGATGTGATGAATCACAGTCGCGCACGTAAAAGTTTTGTATGGACTTGCTTTTCAATCCAGATTATTGATGCAACAATTTGATATAAAAGATAATTATTTTCAAGATTTATGAACGAAGCCTGAGGGTTGCAGGTTGCCTGCGGGAACCTTGGGCAGCGCCCGTCGTCGAAACCTCGCGATGGTTTGCCTTCAAGACCAGACCCCGCCACAATACGCCGCCCCCGCAAAGCCGTTCGCTGTATTCGACGGCTCGCAGGCCGTATTTGGCCGGCACCTTTTATTCGACTCTCAGGAGCACTTAATGAACCAGTTTTTGCGCAAGACCCTGATGGCTGCCAGCGTTATGGCCGCCGTTTCAAGCGTTTCCGTTTATGCGGCCGATGCCCAGCTGAAAACCGACAAAGACAAGAGCAGCTACATGGTCGGTATGGATGTAGGCAAGGGCCTGTCGCAAATCAAAGACGAGCTGGACATCAGCGTCGTGATCCAGGCGATGCAGGCCGTCATCAAGGGCGACAAGCCTGCTCTGTCTGACGACGAGTATGCTAAGGTGCGTAAGGAATTCGCCGAAAAGTTGCAGGCCAAGCAGGCTGGTAAGGCGAAGGAAGCCGCCGAGAAGAACAAGACCGAAGGCGACGCCTACCTTGCCAAGAACAAGACCAAGGCTGGCGTGAAGACGACAGCTTCCGGCTTGCAGTACGAAGTGGTCACTGAGGGCAAGGGCCCCAAGCCGAAAGCCAGCGATACCGTGAAGGTGAACTACACCGGTACCAAGATCGACGGCACCAAGTTCGACGCTTCTGCCGATCACGGCGGCCCGGCAACGTTCCCTCTCAGCGGCGTGATTCCTGGCTGGACCGAAGCCCTGCAGATCATGCCGGTCGGCAGCAAGTACAAGTTCGCGATTCCGGCGAGCCTGGCTTATGGCGATCACGCGCCTGATCCGATCGGCCCGAATGCGACGTTGTTGTTCGACGTTGAACTGGTAAGCATCGAGAAGCCCGAAGCGGTCGCAGCGCCGGCTCCGGCAGCACCGCCCGTCAAGAAGTAAGACTAGTTTCATGCAATCTCGGGGCGCGCCGGTTTCGGTGCGCCCTTTTTGTTTGTAGTATCTGATATTGGTTGAATTGCACCGGCCAGCCTACAATTCACTTTATTCCTGCACGACTACGGTTAGAGCGCATGCGCATCACTATCTTCGGCACCGGCTATGTCGGCCTAGTCACCGGTACTTGTCTCGCCGAAGTCGGCAACGATGTCATTTGTGTCGATGTGGATGCAGCCAAAGTCGCTCGCCTCAACGACGGTGAAATTCCGATTTTCGAACCGGGTCTGGATGAACTGGTACGCGACAATCGCGCCGCCGGTCGGCTGCATTTCACCACCGCTGCCGAGCCTGCAATTGCGCACGGCCAGCTAACATTCATCGCCGTAGGCACCCCGCCCGACGAAGACGGCAGCGCCGATCTTTCGCATGTACTCACCGTGGCGCGAAGCATCGGCCAGCACATCACGCGCTACACCGTGGTGGTCAACAAATCGACGGTACCAGTCGGTACCGCGGATCGCGTGCGCGCGGCCATTAGCGCTGAGTTGCTGACACGTGGCGTCGACGTGCCGTTCGATGTGGTTTCCAATCCCGAATTTCTCAAAGAAGGCGATGCCGTCAAGGATTGCCTGCGCCCGGATCGCATCATTCTCGGTGCCGACAGTGCGCGCGCGATCGAGGCGATCAAGGCGCTGTACGCGCCGTTCAATCGCAATCACGAACGTCTTGTGCTGATGGATGTGCGCTCCGCCGAGCTGACCAAATACGCGGCCAATGCGATGCTCGCGACCAAGATCAGTTTCATGAACGAGATGGCGAATATCGCCGAGCACGTCGGCGCCGACATCGAACTTGTGCGTATCGGCATCGGCTCCGATCCGCGCATCGGTTATTCGTTCATTTATCCCGGTGCCGGCTACGGCGGTTCGTGTTTTCCGAAAGACGTTCAGGCGCTCGAACGCACCGCCCGTGCACACGGTTACAACGCGCGGGTATTGAGTGCGGTGGAGGCGGTGAACTTGGATCAGAAAGATAAACTCTTCGCGTTGATCGAGCGCCATTTCGCTGGCGAGTTAGCCGGCAAGACGATCGCGCTGTGGGGCCTGGCGTTCAAGCCGAATACCGACGACATGCGCGAAGCGCCGAGTCGGCGATTGCTCGAACAACTCTGGGCTGCCGGTGCCAAAGTTCGCGCCTACGATCCCGAAGCACGCCACGAGGCAGTACGGTTATATGGCGGGCATGCCGATCTGCTACTTTGCGAGCATCCGCACGATGCGCTGGAGCATGCCGATGCGCTCGTGATCGTGACCGAATGGAAGGAATTCTGGAGTCCGGATTTCGAGCGTATCAAGGCCACGTTGAAGTCACCGGTGATTTTTGACGGTCGCAATATCTACGAACCACGCACGGTCGAAGCGGCTGGCATTGCGTATTACGGCATCGGTCGCGGTCGCAGCCTGCTGCCCGCAAATACCGCAGCGCGCAACGTTTGAACAGGAACAGAAAACAGTCATGACCGATTTGCTCGAACAACGCCTGACCGATCTCGAAGTGCGCTTCGCCTTCGTCGACGACATGGTGCAGACGCTCAACACGATGGCCGCAGATCAGGATCGGGTTTTGTTCAAAATGCGTCAGGAATTCGAGCGTTTGCGCCAGGATCTGGATGCGATCAAGACCGGGCTTTCGCACGATGCGCGCGAAGAAGCGCCGCCACCTCATTATTAGAGTTCAGTCATGGCAGATTCTCTACGCGATCAGCTGCTCAAAAGCGGCTTGGTGCAAAAGCTCAAGGTCGAGGTAAAGCCAGCGCCAGCGCCAGCTAAACCACAGTCGCGGCACGCGCCGAACAAGCCTCATCACTCGCGCCCGGATCAAGCGAAACATCCGCATCATGGCGCTGACAAACAGCGCCAATCGCCAACGTCTGCGCCAGCAAAATCCTCAGAAGAACTCGATCTCGCGCTCGCCTACTCCCTGCGCGCGCGTGATGAGAAACAGGAGCGCGAACGTACCGAGCGCGCCGCCGCCGAACTGGCGCGGCAGAAGAAAGAACGCAAGCAGAAACTCGCGCAGCTCGTGTCTGGCAAAAGTCTGAACGATGCGAGCGCAGAGCAGGCGCGTCATTTCACCCACGGCAACAAGATTCGGCGCATCTATTGCACCCACGAACAACTGATAAAACTCAATCTGGGCGAACTCGGCGTGGTGCAGAGCACTGGTCGTTATCTGCTGGTCGATCGCGAAACCGCGCTCGCGGTACAGGCCATCGATACCGATGGGTTGGTGTTGTTGCCCGACCCGAATGCTGCGCCGGACGACGATATTCCCTCAGATTTGATATGGTAGGATACGTGCGTTCAGCAGATTCGTGCTGGTTTGAAGTTCCGCTCCCGCGAGGAAAATCCAATGCGCACTCTGCATTTTGCCTGGTTGATAACGCTGTTCGTGTTGCTGGGTGTCGATGCCGCGAGCGCCAATTCCCTGCCGCGTTTTACCGCGAACGCGGTGTGGAATCGTGATATCAGCAGTGCGCCGCTTGCTGCGAACTCGGCGACGATGATTTCCACGCTCGGCACGTGGGGCAACGGCAATACGATGCAGATCGATTTCTCGATGCACGTGGTGTACGCGGCGGCAAATAGTCCTACCCGACAAATTTCTCCCGACACTGGTTATTACACGGGCGACTGCGATACCGCGGCGGCGGTGAATTTTCCCATGCCGGTTGGCGGTGCTATCGAAGGATCGACCAATTACAGCTGCAACATTGGCAGTGGCGACTGCCATCTGCTGGTGGTGCAAGGCAATATTCTGTACGAATCCTTCCAATCCAATCTGCTGGGCACGACGCTGCAATCCACCTGCGTGGTGCATTGGGATCTGAGCAAGATTTATCCGCCCGAAGGTCGTGGCGACCAATGTACCTCGACCGACGCCGCGGGTTTTCCGATCGCGCCGTTGTTGTTCAACGCCGATGAAGTGGCAGCAGCGCTGAGCGTTACCAATGGCGATATCGGCCACGCCATCCGATTTGTTTTGCCCAACGATCACATTGCTGCATCGCGTTATGTGCATCCAGGCACGCATACCACCTCAGCGACAAGCGGCACGCTGGCAAGCGTGCCTTACGGCTCGCGTTTGCGCCTGCACGGCAATTTCGACATGAGCCACTACAACGCCGCAGCCAAGGTGCTGCTACGCACCATGCAGCGCTATGGAATTGTGCTGGCAGACGGTGGCAGTATCGTCCTCACTGCCGAAGACGATCTGCTCACCACGCACAAGTGGGCGGAGGCGAATATCAACATCGATTCGCATGCGTTCACCAACGACACCATCACGCCGGTGCATGTCAGTGATTTCGATGTCATCGAAACCGGTCCGCAACATATTCTCGGTGACTGCAATGTGCGCACGCCGGAAGACTTCATCTACATCGATCACTTCGACTACTAGCGGATAACCTAACCTCGTTGCGCGCAACGCGCACGATGTCTTGCCCGGTTGCGTTGCTTCGCGAGCTGACCGCAGCGAGCTGATCTCGCGCGCCATCTTTATACGATTTTTATTTCCCGCCGCGTAATCCTTACTACTTCGCTATGCGCTGCCGCCTAGAGTGCTGTATCGCCAAAGCGGAAGCCGTGTCATGGATATCGTTTACCTCGTCTTACTCGCCGCGCTGGTCATCAGCACGCTCGGTTACCTGTGGCTGTGTGATCGCCTCGGAGATCGTCGATGAACCCACTGTATGCGATTTCCGGCGTCATCGCGCTCGCGCTGACGGTGTATCTGGTATTTGCGTTGCTTAAACCGGAGTGGTTCGAATGAGTGGCAACGAGTATCTGCAAGCTGCACTGTTTCTGGTCGTCTTGCTGGCACTGGTGAAGCCGCTCGGCGCTTACATGGCGCTGGTGTTTTCCGATACGCCGAATCGAGTTACGCGCTTCGGCGCGGGTGTGGAAAATTTGCTGTATCGCCTCTGCGGAATTCGCCGCGACCAGGATATGAGCTGGCAGCGCTATGCGCTGGCGATGTTGGTGTTCAATGTGCTCGGCTTGCTGTTCGTATATGCGATCCAGCGCGTGCAGCAATGGTTGCCGCTGAATCCGCAGCACTTCGATGCGGTCAGTCCGGATTCGGCAATGAACACCGCGATCAGCTTTGCCAGCAACACCAACTGGCAAGGTTACGGTGGCGAATCGACGATGAGTTATTTGACTCAGATACTCGCTTTGAACGTGCAGAATTTCCTTTCTGCCGCCACAGGAATTGCGGTATTGATCGCGCTGATCCGCGGCTTTACGCGGCGCAATACCAAAACCATCGGCAACTTCTGGGTCGACATGACCCGCAGCGTTTTGTATGTGCTGTTGCCGCTGGCATTCGTGCTTGCGCTCGCACTGGTCTCGCAAGGTGTGGTGCAGAATTTCGAGCCGTATCGCAACGTGCCGTTGGTCGAAGCCACCACCGCCAGCGAAACGCAGAAAGATGCCGAAGGCAACGCGCTGAAAGATGCAGCCGGCAAGGAAATCACCAAGGAAACGCAAGTCACCGAACAAAGTTTGCCGTTCGGCCCGGCGGCGTCGCAGATTGCGATCAAGCAGCTCGGCACCAACGGCGGTGGTTTCTTCAATACCAACTCCGCGCATCCATACGAAAACCCGACGCCGCTCAGTAATTTCCTCGAACTGCTGTCGATCCTGTTGATTCCCGCGGCGCTGTGTTACACCTTCGGCAAGATGGTCGGCGACCGTCGCCAAGGCTGGACTTTGCTCGCGGCGATGCTGGTGATTTTCGTGCCGCTGGTGCTCGCGTGCACTTATGCGGAGCAGGCCGGCAATCCGGCGTTGACCGCACTCGGCGTTGACCAAAATGTATCGGCGCTGCAAGCCGGCGGCAATATGGAAGGCAAGGAAACCCGCTTCGGTATCGTCAACTCGACGATCTGGGCGAGCGCTACCACCGCCGCATCAAACGGCTCGGTCAACGCGATGCACGACTCGTTTACACCGCTTGGTGGTCTCGTGCCGATGTGGCTGATGCAGCTCGGCGAAGTGATTTTCGGCGGTGTCGGTTGTGGCCTCTACGGCATGCTCGCTTTTGCGATTGTTGCGGTGTTCATCGCCGGATTGATGGTCGGGCGTACACCGGAATATCTCGGCAAGAAGATCGAAGCATTCGAGATGAAAATGGCCAGTCTGGTGGTGTTGATTCCGTGCGCGTTGGTGTTGATCGGCACAGCGGTTGGTGTGCTTTCGGCCTCTGGAGTTGCCGGTATCGCGAATCCCGGCGCGCACGGTTTCAGCGAAATCCTCTACGCGTTTTCGTCGGCATCGAACAACAACGGCAGCGCGTTTGCTGGCCTCTCCGCGAATACGCCGTTCTACAACGTGTTGCTCGGCATCGCGATGTTCCTCGCGCGTTTCCCATTGGCGATCGGCATGCTTGCCGTGGCCGGTTCGCTGGCCGCGAAAAAGACCGTGCCCGTCTCCGCTGGAACGTTACCGACCCACACACCGCTGTTTGCGACCTTGCTCGCGATCACCGTGGTAATCATCGGCGCGCTCACCTTTTTACCCGCGCTGGCGTTGGGTCCGGTTGCTGAATTTCTGATGGCTTCGGGACACTGACATGACTCCTACTACTGATCGTATCGGCGCTGATCGCGGCAAGGGTTTTGATCGCGCGTTATTCGTCCCGGCATTGCTTGAATCGGTGCGCAAGCTCGCGCCGCAGCGGCAGTTTCGCAATCCGGTGATGTTCGTCGTCTTCGTCTGCAGCGCGATGACAACCTGCCTGTGGTTGCAGGCGCTGTTCGGTCACGGCGAAGCACCGGCCGGATTTATTCTGTCGGTGAGTTTGTGGCTGTGGTTCACCTTGCTGTTTGCGAACTTTGCCGAGGCGCTAGCCGAAGGTCGTGGCAAGGCGCAGGCGCAAGCGTTACGCAGCGCGCGCCGCGATGTGCTGGCCAACAAACTCGCCTCGCCGAATCGTCATGGTGCGGTCACAGCGACCTCGGCCAGCGATTTGCG
>JAYVTP010000389.1:0-2544 GCA_043788685.1 Pseudolysobacter sp.
ACGATCGCTGAGAGTGGGCCGTTATGATCGACGGCGATGACCGATAGCGGCAGGCCGTACGGATCGGAGGCGTGCGACAACACATCGATATCGGTAACCGAACCTTTCAGTACACGCGTCGAGAAATCACCCGCCAGCGGCGGCAGATCCGGGATCACCGTGACCGTCACCTTGGCGCTGGCGCTGCCGCCGTGACCATCGCTGATGCTGTAGTTGAAGGTATCGCTGCCGAAGAAATTCGCTTGCGCCTGATAACGCACGCTGCCATCGGCATTGATCACAGCGCTGCCATGTAACGGACTCGTGACACTGGCAACGCTGAGCGTGTTGCCATCCTGGTCGGTGTCGTTCGACAGCACGTTGATGTTCACCGGCGCGGTGCCGCGCGTGCTGGCGCTGTCGTCGTTGGCGACGGGTGGATGATTGACTACCACCGCTGGCGTCACCGTTACCGAAACTTTGGCCGTGGCCGTGCCGCCATGGCCGTCGCTGATGCTGTAGGTAAAGGTATCGGCGCCGGAATAATCGAGTGCGGGCGTGTAGGCGATGGTGTTGTCGGCGTTGATGCTGGCCGTGCCGTGCGCGGGCGCGCTCACCGTGGTGACGTTGAGCGCATAGCTATTCGGATCGCTGTCGTTGGCGAGCACGTTGATATTCACCGCGACGTTCTGCGGCGTCGTGGCGCTGTCGTCGGCGGCGACCGGCGGCGTGATCGTGACCGGGCTTGGTGCCAGGTGCACGGTGGCCGTGGCGCTGAGGCCAGCGGTGTCCTTGATCGTGTAGCTGAAACTGTCGCCTTGGCCGGCTGGCGGCACGGTACATGCCACGGCACCGGTGGCCGTATTCGGCGTGTAGGTGACGGTGCCGCCGGAGTTGATCGTCGCCTTGCCGTAGCCGGCGTTGCCGACGCTCGTGACGGTCAAGGTTTGTCCCTGCGGATCGCTGTCGTTGGCAAGCACCGCAACGATCACGGGCGCGCAGCTATGGAGCACGGCGTTGTCGTCCAGCGCGATCGGTGGTTTCGGCGCATACACTTTCGGGCCGAGCACGGTGCTGACGGTTTGCTGCTGGATCTTGTACACATCGACGGTGCGTTTGTGATCGGCAGGATTGCGCAAGGCGCGCTCGATCCATGCCGCCGGCATCTTTACCGGTTCCTTGACCCATTCGGTTTTACTTTCCGTCGCCGGAACGGGCGCGGCAGGAACGAGGGTTTCTTCGATGGTCAGGAACTCGACATCGACGCGACGATTCTTGCGCCGGCTGGCTTCGCTGTCGTTCGGATATTTCGGATTGTTCAAACCTTCACCGCGCGCTTCGATTTCGTCCGCGGCAATGCCATGCTGGATCAGATATGCGCGCACCGCGGCGGCGCGGCGCACCGAGAGTTTCTGGTTGTAGTCGGCGGTGCCGATATTGCAGGTGTGGCCGGTGACAGTGACCTTGCTCACACGAGCGGCGGACTTGAGCTTGGCAATCATGCCGTCGAGCTCACGCACGGTATCGGGATGCAGCGTGGATTGGTCGAAACCGAAATACGCATCGGTGTCGAGCCGCACGTCGTTGCGAATCACTTGCGGAGCGGCGGGCGGCACCTGGGTCGGCACCTGCTTTTCGACCTGCGCCATCTTGAACGGTTCGCGCGCACGGAACGCGCTTTCGTGACCGAAATCGTAGCGCACGAACAGCCAGCCGCGATCGTCGGACTTGTCGGTCTCGAACGGGCCGGATTTTTTCAGATGCTCGCCGAGCAGCGAGAAACTGAAACCGGTATCGGCGATGTATTTATCCGCGCCCAGCGAAAGCGTCGCCTGATCGGCGCCGATATGGCCCTTCTCGTAATCCAGGCCACCGTGCAGGCGCAGCGAACCGTCGTCGAAATATTTGCCGCCGCGCAAACCCACGCCATAGTTGTATGGACGCTCGAAATAATCGATCAGCGTGGTGATGGTCTGGGTTTGCGTGTAGTTGCCGGTGCCGTCGCTGCCGGACAGGTTATTGACTACCGAACTCGTGCTGCTATTGACGAAACGCTGGCCGGTCAGCGCGCCCATCACGTAGCCGGTGAGGAACAGATCCTGTTTTTCCGCGCCAATGCCGAGCGTGGCCTTGCGGTCGTGCCACTGGTTCTGATCAACGGCGAGAAAACTCTTCGCCACGACGACAGAATCCGGCGCATCAATGCTGTCTTGGCGGGTCTTGCCCCAGAGCCAGTTGTGATCGATCTGGATACCGCCGGCGCCGCCTTGGCCGAGCCAGAATTGACCGATCCACGCACGCTGCCCGTTGTCGCCGAACACGCCAAGCGCCTCGCCTTGGGCATCGCCCTTGTCGTTCACGCCGAGCGAGATGCGACCGTCGCTGCCGACATACGTCATCGGTATGCTGGCATTGCCGCTCAGCGGCGGTGGCTGATTCGGATCGGGTTGCACTTGTTGTGCGTATACCGAGGACAACAGCACGGTGGAAATACTCATTGCCAGCAATGATCGACGCATGATTGCACTCCTTTGGCGCGGCCCGAAAACGAGCCCGGCGTTAAAA
>JAYVTP010000390.1:0-9255 GCA_043788685.1 Pseudolysobacter sp.
TTGATCAGCGGATTGGCGATCGCGGCCACGCCGGCTTCAGCGATCAGCGGCAATAATTTCGAGACGTAATAATTGTCCATCGAATGCATCGAGGTCAGATGCGAGCCGGCCACGCGACCGTGCAATCCAAGCCGCAGCGTTTCCGCCGCGAGCGTTTCGATGTGGCGCGACAGCGGATCGTCGGATTCGTCGCAATGCATGTCAACCAGCAAGTCGCGCTCGGCGGCGATCTCGCACAGCCGGCGCACCGATGCCGCACCATCGGCCATCGTGCGCTCGAAATGCGGAATGCCACCGACCACCTGCACACCGCGATCGAGCGCGCGCAGCAGGTTTTTTTCGGCACTCGCCGCGCGATAAAAACCGTCCTGCGGAAATGCGACAAGTTGCAGATCGAGATACGGCGCGACTCTTCGTTGCACGTCGAGCAACACATCCACTGCGAGCAGGCGATCGTCGCAAATATCGACGTGCGTGCGGATCGCGAGCAAGCCCTGCGCGACCGCCATGTCGCAATACGTCATTGCGCGCGCGGCCAACGCTTGCTGCGTGAGGTCAGGCTTGAGCTCGCCCCACAAGGCGATGCCTTCGAGCAACGTGCCGGAGCGATTGCGTCGCGGCAGGCCAAGCGACAACGCTGCATCGAGATGAAAATGCGCATCGACGAACGGCGGCGATACCAGCCGTCCGCGCACATCGATTTCCTGCGCGGCGGACGCAGCGAGCGCCGATTCCACCGCGACGATGCGCGCGCCATCAATGCCGATATCGATATCGCAACGACCGTCGGGCAGGTTGGCATGACGCAGGATCAGTTCCATGGTTTTGTCCGCAACAAATCGATGCGGCAAAATATCATGCGCGACGCGCGATTGCCCCCCCGTTGCATCGCGGCGCACATAGTGCAATTCTAAGCCCCTCAGATTCAACGCGACGAAAACGCTTTCGTCGCCAGCGCCGCGACACGCCGCTCGCTGCGCGCGAATTCAGGCTGCCGTCGTCCCGTGACACCACGGACAACGCGCGCAAAAACTTCGCCTACCCGCGAGCCACCGCTTGACCGTCAGGAGCCGCACACGATGAACCTCGCCGCCAACACGTCGACGCCGCATGCCGTCGCGGATCTCAATCTCGATCCGTATTGGATGCCGTATACGCACAATCGTTACTTCAAGAAGCACCAGCCGCTGGATCGTTTGCTGGTGGGCGCCGAAGGTGCGTATTACACCACCGTCGAGGGCCAGCGCCTGTTCGATTGTCTGTCCGGCTTGTGGTGCAGTTCGCTCGGCCATCGCCCGGCAAAAATTGTCGAGGCGGTGAAAAATCAGCTCGATCGCGCCGACTATATTCCGGCGTTCCAAGTAGCAAATCCGGAAAGCTTTCGCCTCGCCGAACGCATCGCCGATGTCGCGCCGGCTGATCTCAATCGCGTGTTTTTCACCAACTCCGGCTCCGAAGCGGTGGACACCGCACTGAAGATCGCTCTCGCCTACCATCGCTTGAAAGGCGACGCATCGCGCACGCGTTTCATCGGTCGCGAAAAGGGTTATCACGGCGTCGGTTTCGGCGGCATTTCGGTCGGTGGCATGGTTGCCAATCGCAAGATGTTTGCGACCGCGATGATCCCCGGTGTCGATCATCTGCCGCACACGCACAACCTCAAGGAAATGGCGTTCTCGAAAGGCCTGCCGATGTGGGGCGCGCATCTGGCCGACGATCTCGAACGTATCGTCGCGCTGCACGATGCATCGACCATTGCCGCGGTGATCGTCGAGCCAATGCAGGGTTCGGTCGGCGTGGTCGTGCCGCCGGTTGGTTACCTGAAACGCCTGCGCGAGATTTGCGACAAGCACGGCATCCTGCTGATTTTCGACGAGGTGATTACCGGCTTCGGCCGCATGGGCGACTGGTTCGGCGCGCAGGCATTTGGCGTCACGCCCGATCTCATCACGTTCGCCAAATGCGTCAACAACGGCACCGTGCCGATGGGCGGCGTGATCGCGCGTCAAGGCATCTACGACATGTTCATGCAGGGCCCGGATTATGCCGTCGAATTTTTCCACGGTTATACCTATTCGGCGCATCCGCTCGCCGTCGCCGCCGCACACGCAACGCTGGATATCCTGCACGAGGACGACGTTCCAAAACGTTTCGCCACGCTCGCCGCAAAAATCGAAAGTGGCGCGCACGCATTGAAAGGCGAACCGAACGTGATCGACATCCGCAATTGCGGCGCCGCCGCGGCGGTCGAAATGTCGCCGCTTGCCGGTCAGGTCGGCGTGCGTGGATTGCGCGTGTTCGAGGAAGGTTTGAAGCGCGGCATGTTGCTGCGTTTTACCGGCGACACGATCGCGATGGCGCCACCGGTAATCACGACCGATGCGGAACTCAATCGCATGTTTTCGGCAGTCGGCGATGCGATCCGCGCGACGGGTTGAGAAGACTCATAAACCTCGTCATCCCAGCGCAGGCTGGGATCCAGTTCTTCGTTGCGCGCCTCAAGAACTGGATCCCAGCCTGCGCTGGGATGACGGCTATTTTTTCAATGTGTTGCAGTACCAGGTCTTGACGAATATGTCGCACTTCGATTGCTATGGAGTAAGAAAAAAATGCCTGCAACCGCAATGATTCCGCACTACATCGGCGGCCAGCGTATCGGCCCTGCCGATGCGCGCAGCCAGCCGGTGTACAACCCCGCGACCGGCGAAGCATCCGGCACGCTGCCACTCGCAACTGCTGCAGAAGTCGATAACGCGGTGCAGGTGGCGAAAGCCGCATTTGCGGCGTGGTCGCAATCGCCGCCGCTGAGACGCGCACGCGTGATGTTCAAGTTTCGCGAACTGCTCGAAGCCAACGCCGACGTGCTCGCCGCGCAGATCACCGCCGAGCACGGCAAGACCCACAGCGATGCGCTCGGCGAAGTGCAGCGCGGTATCGAGGTGGTCGAATTCGCGTGCGGCATCGCGCAATTGCTCAAGGGCGAATTCACCGAGAACGTCGGCAGCCAGGTCGATTCGCATTCGCTGCGCCAGCCGCTCGGCGTGGTCGCGGGCATCACGCCGTTCAATTTTCCGGCGATGGTGCCGCTGTGGATGTTTCCGATCGCGATCGCGTGCGGCAATTGTTTTGTGCTGAAACCGTCCGAGCGTGATCCGTCGTCGTCGCTGCTGCTGGCCGAATGGCTGACGCAGGCCGGATTGCCCGACGGCGTTTTCAACGTCGTGCACGGCGACAAGGTCGCGGTCGATGCGATCCTCGAACATGCCGATATCAAGGCGGTCAGCTTCGTCGGCTCGACCGCGATCGCGCGCTACATCTATGCCACCGGCTGCGCGCACGGCAAGCGTGTGCAGGCGCTCGGCGGCGCGAAAAATCACATGGTGGTATTGCCCGACGCCGACCTGGAGCAGACTGCCGACGCCCTGATGGGCGCGGGTTTCGGCTCTGCCGGCGAGCGCTGCATGGCGATCTCGGTCGCGGTCGCCGTGGGCGATAAAGTGGCCGACGCGCTGGTCGCAAAACTTGCTCCGCGTGTGCGCGCGTTGCAAATCGGCCGCGGTGATGTCGACGGCATGGACATGGGTCCGCTGATCAGCGCCGCGCATCGCGAAAAAGTAAAGGGCTACGTCGATATCGGCGTGGCTGAAGGCGCCGAACTCGTGGTCGACGGCCGCGGTTTCAGCGCACCCGGATGCGCCGGTGGATTTTTTCTCGGCGGTTGCCTGTTCGATCGCGTGACACCCGACATGCGCATTTATCGCGAGGAAATTTTCGGCCCGGTGCTGAGTATCGTGCGCGTGGCAACCTACGAGGAAGCCGTCGCCTTGGTCAACGCGCACGAGTACGGCAATGGCGTCGCGCTGTTCACGCGCGATGGCGATGCCGCGCGCGATTTCGCCAATCGCATCCAGGTCGGCATGGTCGGCATCAACGTGCCGATTCCGGTGCCGATGGCGTTCCACAGTTTCGGCGGCTGGAAAGCGTCACTGTTCGGCGACCATAATATCTATGGCCCGGAAGGCGTGCGGTTTTATACGCGTTTGAAAACCGTCACCACGCGCTGGCCCGCGAGCATCCGCGCCGGTGCACAATTCGTCATGCCTACGTCGGGATAGCTGTCGGATAAAACCAGCACTGCACCGTGTCAAAAACCGAACTCGTTTCTGCAAGAAATACGATCCGCGAGGTGCCACCGATGAACGCCGCATTCGAAACCGAAACCGCCGAAGTCATCCGCATCAATGGCGAGCGCTTGTGGGACAGCCTCATGGAAATGGCGAAGATCGGCGCGACGCCAAAAGGCGGCGTGTGTCGCCTCGCACTGACCGATCTGGATCGACAAGGACGTGACCTGTTCGTGTCGTGGGCGAAGGACGCCGGCTGCACGATCAGTATCGATCAGATCGGCAATGTGTTCGCGCGCCGCGCCGGTCGCAGCGCATCGGCGCTGCCGGTCGTGACCGGATCGCACGCCGATTCGCAGCCGACCGGCGGTCGTTTCGACGGCATCTACGGCGTGCTCGGCGGGCTCGAAGTGATCCGCACGCTCAACGATCACCACATCACCACCGAACATCCGATCGAAGTCGTGATCTGGACCAACGAAGAAGGCTCGCGCTTTGCGCCAGCGATGGTCGCCTCGGGCGTATTCGCCGGCGTGTTCACGCTCGAATACGGCCTGTCGCGCGCCGATGTCGATGGCAAGACCGTGGGCGAGGAACTCGCGCGCATCGGCTACGCTGGCGACGTGCCGTGCGGCGGTCGCCCGATCCATGCCGCGTTCGAATTGCATATCGAACAAGGCCCGATCCTCGAAGCCGAAAACATCACCATCGGCGTGGTCACCGCCGCGCAAGGCCAGCGCTGGTACGAAGTGATTTTCACCGGACAAGAATCGCACGCCGGGCCGACGCCGATGCCGCGTCGCCGCGATGCGCTGCTCGGCGCTGCGCGCGCGATCCTGCTCGTCAATCGCATCGGCTTGACGCATGCGCCGTACGCGTGTGCGACGGTCGGCATGCTGCAGGTGCATCCGAACTCGCGCAACGTGATTCCGGGCCAGGTTTTTTTCACCGTCGATATCCGCCATCCCGAAGATGCGGTGCTCGCACAGATGGATGCGGAACTGCGCGCCGGCCTCGCCACGATCGCCGCCGAGCAGAAACTGGATGTGAGCAAACTCGAACAAATTTTCTACTACGCGCCGGTGCCGTTCGATGCCGACTGTGTTGCGTCGGTACGCGCCGCCGCGCAACGATTCGGTTATTCGCACCGCGATATCGTTTCGGGCGCAGGCCACGATGCGTGTTATCTGGCAAAGGTCGCGCCGACCTCGATGGTGTTCGTGCCGTGTGTCGGCGGCATCAGTCACAACGAGATCGAAGATGCCACACCGGCCTGGATCGCGGCCGGCGGCAACGTGCTGCTACACGCGGTGCTGGAACGCGCACAAGGCAAATACTAAAAAAGTACACATTGATACATTGTCGATTCCTGTCGTGCGATGAACTCGCGCCGGGGAAAACGGAATCGGTCACCTGACCCCGCAAGGAGACGGAATGCTGCGTAAAGAAACTGCCGATATCGCCGCCGCAAGATTGTCCGCGCAACAACTCGCGCAAAACTTCGACGACGTTGCTCCCCCGCTCGACCGGCAAAATGCGCTGATCGCCGCGCAACGCTGTTATTACTGCTACGACGCGCCGTGCATCCAGGCGTGTCCGACCGGCATCGACATTCCGAGTTTCATCCGCCGTATCACCACCGACAATCTGGCAGGTGCTGCGCGCGATATTCTCGGCGCGAATATTCTCGGCGGCATGTGCGCGCGAGTGTGCCCGACCGAAATCCTGTGCGAAGGCAGCTGTGTGCGCAACGGCCCCGACGAACTCGCGCCGGTGCAGATCGGCGCACTGCAACGCTACGCCACCGATTGGGTGTTCGAGCAGAACGCCACGCTGTTCGAGCGCGACGAAGATACCGGCTTGCGCGTGGCCGTGGTCGGCGCCGGGCCGGCGGGTCTGGCCTGCGCCCATGCGCTAGCGCGCGCCGGCCACCGCGTGACGATTTTCGATGCGCGCGAAAAACCCGGCGGCCTCAACGAGTACGGCATCGCCGCGTACAAGGTGCTCGACTTCGCCGCGCGCGAAGTCGAATGGCTGATGTCAATCGGCGGCATCGAATGGCGCCACAGCCAGGTGCTCGGCGAAAATCTCAGCCTCGGCAATCTGCAAAAAGATCACGCTGCGGTTTTCCTCGGACTCGGCCTGAGCGGTGTCAATACGCTCGGCATCAATGGCGAACAACTCGCCGGTGTGCGCAACGCGGTCGATTTCATCGCCGAGCTGCGCCAGTGCGCGGATCTTTCGCAGCTCGCAGTGGGCCGGCGTGTGGTTGTAATCGGTGGCGGCAACACCGCGATCGACGCGGCCGTGCAGAGCAAAAAACTCGGCGCCGAATTCGTGACCATGGTTTATCGCCGTGATGCTGCCACGATGGGCGCCACCAGCGCGGAACAGGCGTTCGCCAAAACCGAAGGCGTGACCATCATCGAATGGGCGCAGCCGCGCAATATCCTCAGCAGCAACGGCGCGATCGCGGCGATCGAATTCGAATACACGCAGCTCGACGATCAGGGACGCCTGCTCGGCACCGGCGATGTGTTACGGCTTGAAACCGACAGCGTGCTCAAGGCGATCGGCCAGGTGTTGGTCATGCCATCGCCCGATGCGACAAATGCCGCATTGTTCCAAATGCAAAAAAGTCGCATTGTGGTAAATGCGGACTTCCAGACTTCACTGCCCGGTATCTGGGCCGGCGGCGATTGTATCGGCGGCAAAGCCGATCTCACCGTGCAGGCGGTGCAGCACGGCAAGCTCGCCGCAGCGTCCATCCATCGCGCGTTGCTGCAGCGTTTATCATCAACTGGCGGAGCGTGATCATGGCCGATATTTTCTGCGATTTCGCCGGCATCCGTTCGCCGAATCCGTTCTGGCTGGCCTCGGCGCCACCGACCGACAAGGCCTACAACGTCAACCGCGCGTTCGAGGCTGGCTGGGGCGGCGTGGTGTGGAAAACGCTGGGGCTCGATCCGCACGTCGTCAACGTCAGCTCACGCTACGGCGCGGTGCAATGGAACGGCCAGCGCATCGCCGGGCTCAACAATATCGAACTCATCACCGATCGTCCGCTGCAGATTAATCTCGACGAAATCCGCCAGGTGAAACGCGACTGGCCGGATCGCGCGATGATCGTTTCGCTGATGGTGCCGTGCGTGGAAGATGCCTGGACAAATATCCTGCCAATGGTCGAGGATACCGGCGCCGATGCGGTTGAGCTCAATTTCGGTTGCCCGCACGGCATGTCCGAGCGCGGCATGGGCGCGGCGGTCGGCCAGGTGCCGGAGTACGTCGAGCAGGTCGCGCGCTGGGTCAAGCAATACTCGCGGCTGCCGTGCATCGTCAAGCTCACGCCGAACATCACCGACATTCGTATTCCGGCGCGCGCGGCGTTCAACGGCGGCGCCGATGCGGTATCGCTGATCAACACTATCAACTCGATCACCTCGATCGACCTGGACCTCATGGCGCCGACGCCGACGGTCGATGGCAAAGGCACCCACGGCGGCTATTGCGGCCCGGCGGTGAAGCCGATCGCGCTCGCGATGGTCGCCGAAATCGCGCGTGACGCGCTGACGCGTGGCAAGCCGATCTCGGCGATTGGCGGCATCGGCACGTGGCGCGATGCGGCTGAATTCATCGCGCTCGGCGCGGGTAGCGTGCAGGTTTGCACGGCGGCGATGCATTACGGTTTTCGTATCGTCGATGACATGATCAGCGGCCTGAGTCACTGGATGGACAGCAAAGGTTACAAGCGATTGGAGGATTTCCGCGGGCTGGCGATCGGCAACGTCACCGACTGGAAATTCCTCAATCTGAAGTACGACATCAAGGCGCGGATCGACCAGGATAAATGTATACAATGCGGCCTTTGCCACATCGCCTGCGAAGATACCGCGCATCAGGCGATCACGGCGCAGAAGGACGGCAAACGCCATTTCGAAGTGATCGATGACGAATGCGTCGGCTGCAACCTGTGCATGCATGTCTGTCCGGTCGACAACTGCATCACGATGGAGCGCGTCGATGGCGGCGGCCATGCCGACTGGACCACACACCCGAACAATCCGGGGCGCGTGGCGGAATCGGCGTAATCGGCGTAATCGGCGACACTGGCAGCATCTTCCGCACGACGTGGGGAATCGCAACACATGACTATCGACTCGAATATCGCTCACGGCGCGCTGTACAACGCGGACCTCGCGCCGACCACCGCAGCGCAACGCACGTGGACCTGGTATCACTTCGCCGCGCTGTGGGTCGGCATGGTGATGTGCATTCCGTCGTACACGCTCGCGGCGGGATTGATTGATCAGGGTATGTCGCCGTGGCAGGCGGTGGCCACGGTGCTGCTCGGCAACGCGATCGTGCTCGTGCCGATGCTGCTGATCGGTCACGCCGGTGCGAAATACGGCATTCCGTATGCGGTGCTGGTGCGTTCGTCGTTCGGCACGCAGGGCGCCAAATTGCCAGCGCTGCTGCGCGCGGTAGTCGCGTGTGGCTGGTACGGCATCCAGACCTGGTTCGGCGGTTTGGCCATCTATACGCTGCTGAATATTCTCACTGGGAACGCGCTGCATGCGGAGCCGATCGCGTGGCTCGGCATCAATCTCGCGCAGCTTGTATGCTTTGTCGCATTCTGGATGTTGCAACTGTATTTTGTGTTGCACGGCACCGATTCGATCCGCTGGCTGGAGACGATTTCCGCACCGATCAAGATCGTGATGTGCCTGTTCCTGGTCGGCTGGGCGCTGCACAACGCCGGCGGTTTCGGCGCGATGATGGCCGCCCCCTCGCAGTTCATCGAGGGAGGCAAGAAGGCCGGACAATTCTGGACGACGTTCTGGCCGTCGCTCACGGCGATGGTCGGCTTCTGGGCCACGCTCGCACTGAACATTCCCGACTTCACGCGGTTCGCGCGCTCGCAACGCGACCAGTTCATCGGCCAGAGCATCGGCCTGCCGTTGCCGATGGGATTGCTGTCGCTGATGTCGGTCGTCGTGACCTCGGCCACCGTGGTGATCTATGGCAAGGCGATCTGGGACCCGGTCGAGCTGTCGAGCAAGTTCACCGGCATCGGCGTCGGCGTGGCCCTGCTCGTGCTCACGCTGGATACGATGAGCTGCAATCTTGCGGC
>JAYVTP010000391.1:0-2602 GCA_043788685.1 Pseudolysobacter sp.
AGCCAGCTCGCGCGTTCGCCGGCGAGCAGGATCGGCACCAGCAACAGCAGAAACGCCACGATCAGTCCCGCTCGCGAAAAACGTGCGCGCGCTTCGAGCAGCAGAAACGGCGACAGCACCGCCAGCACCGGGCCGAGTTTGAGATTGTCGGCGCCGAAAATGCCGGATAAATGTTCCTTATCCGCCGCGCCGCCGAGACTGAAGCCAGTGATGATTTGCAGCCACGCGTCCAGCACCCAGAGCAGCACGATCAGTGCGATCACAGCTTGCGCGCGTGGCCAGAGTTTCGTCTGGCGCAGCGTATATCCAGCGAATGCGGCGAACGGCAGAAAGCGCAGATCGACCGCGACCGTCTCCCAGCTTTTTGCCGGCACCACCGAATCGAACGCCGAGAAAAATGCCGGCAACCAATAACACCCGAACAGCAGCAACGCGATACCCAGCGATGCGGATTTTCGCCACGCGCCGTGCTGACGCAACAGTAGAATCACTCCGATGATCGCGGCGATGCTCAGCGGCACTTCGGCACTGCGCCCGAACGGCAGCAACACCGGCACGAACAAAAGTAGAATCAGCGGCCACTGCGTGCGTAGAAATGCATTCATCGCACGATCTCGCCTGCAAGCTCGGCGTACACACGCAAGGTCGCAGCCTGCATATCGGCCAGCCGATATTTTGTAAGCGGCAACAGATTCGGCGGCGTGCGCAGCAACGCGATCGCGCGTGCCGACAGCGCGACTCGATCACGCAGCGGCACGGCGCCGACGGGAAACAATTCCGCGAGCAATTCGCCGACGCCACCGTGTGCGTAACCGAGCACCGGTCGGCCCAGACTCAGTGCCTCGACCACGGTGCGGCCGAATGATTCGGGCTTGTTCGATAGTTGCAGCACCAGCGCGGAAATCGCATAGACATCGCGCACATCGGCGCGCGGCACGGTGATGGCGATGGATTCACTCACACCGCGCGCGGCGGCGAATTGTTCGAGTTCGGCGATGTAGGTTTCGCGACCCGGCTCACGTGCGCCAAGCAGGATCAGGCGTGCATCGATGCCTTGCGCCTTGAGATCGGCCAGCAATTTGATCGCGTCGTGATGGCCTTTGAGCCGCGTGCCACGACCGGACAAGGTCAACAGCGGCGCGCCGAAAAGCTGCGGAAATTCTGCGGAAAATTTTTCGCGCCATGCCGATGAAGGTCGATAAGCGAATGGAAATTCCTCGACCGCAATGCCGCGTGGAATTACGTTGAGGCGTGCGGGATTGGTTTGCGGATAATGCTGCAGCACATACTCGCGCACCGTATCAGAAACGCAAATCACACGCTCGCCGCACGTCATGATCGCGCTGTAGCGACCCGGCGAATTCAGTCCGTGCACGGTGGTGACGAAATGTGGACGCGGGCCGCGCAGGCCACGCAGCGCGCGATAAGCCAGCCACGCCGGCAGACGCGAACGCGCATGCACGATATCGGGTTTCAGTTCGGCGAATAGCCGTCTAAGCGTCCAGATGTGGCGCAGCGTCGCGAGCGATTTTTTGCCTATCGGCAAAACGATGTGTTCGCTGCCCTGCGCAAGCAGTTGTGGCAATAATCGACCGCCAGCGGAAATCACGATGGAACGATGTCCGGCCGCAACCAGGGCAGCGCCGATCTCCAGGGTCGAGCGTTCCACGCCCCCGGCATTCAGCGCAGGCAGCAGTTGCACCACGCTGAGCATGCGTGCCGACACGGGCCGTTGAATCAGCCTTGCAACACGTATTGCGCGCCGCAGTAGGGGCATTTGGCGCTGCCGGTCGCCTCGATCGCGAGATACACTTTCGGGTGCGAATTCCACAAGCTCATGCCGGGCATCGGACACGACAGCGGCAGATCGGCGTGTGTCACCTCATAGCGGTTTTCGGCGTTGGCGGGAATCAGATTCACGGGGGCGAAAGGCGCTTGCGGCATGGGTTTGCACCGATGGAATTGTCAGGCGAAGAAGTATAGCAGCCGTCTGTCCGGCTCGGCTCAGTGCGGCTTGTTCGGCATGCGTGCCGCATCGAAACCAGCGACCTCGAAACTCACCACATGTTTAGCCGTCGCACCCTTGAGCTGGGTATCGATATGCACCCAGCGCGCCTTGGCCAGCTTCGCGATAAATCCCTTGTTGTCGTCGATGAAAATCGCCGGCTCGCCGGTCGGTGGAATGGTCGTCGTCATGCGCTGCGCCGGCTGATCGTCGAAACGCACACTGGCCGAACAGTCCGCGCCGCACTGGAAACCACCGGATTCGAGCAGCAGATACACACTCTGGCCCCAGCTCGGATGCTGGCGCAACACGAGTCGCAAACGCTGCGTCTTGCCGCCAGCGCTGACCTCGTCCTTGGCATACACGTACGCGGAGTATTGCGTACCGCCAGCCTCGGGCGCGGTGTTGTAGGTCCATAACCGCGCGATGCGTTGTGTTTCCTTTTCGACTTGCGCGCCGCTGTTGACCTGCTCGATGCTTTCCCTGACTTTCGCTGCCGCGATGGTATCGGGATATTTCGCTAGCAATTCCTTGCCGAGCTGCGCCGCGAGATCGTTCTTGTTGGCGCTGCGCATTTGTTCGTACAGCGCGAGATCC
>JAYVTP010000392.1:0-5439 GCA_043788685.1 Pseudolysobacter sp.
CGGATCACGCCCGAGCAGATCCTCGATCGCGACTTCCTTGAGTTCGTTGAAGCTCGAACGCCCCGCCACGACATCGTGCAGTCGCGGCACGGTGCGGAATGGCAGGTTGGTCGCTTCGCACATCTCGACCACGCGACGCATCTGCGCGCTGCTCGCCGATGGCATTGCAATCAGCAGCATTTCGGCGGCGACCTCGCTCGACAACTGCGGCAACTGATCGAGCGTGCCGAGCACCGGCACGCCGTGCAGTTTGGCGCCGCGCAACGCGAGGTTGTCATCGAGAAAACCAACCGGACGATAACGATTCTCGCGCAGCAGATCGCGGATCAAGGCCTCGGCCGCGCGCCCTGCACCCATAACGAGGACCCGCTGACTCGGACGGCGCTGGTAAAAATCCAGACGGCTGTCCTTCCAGTACCGATACGCCAGCCGCGGCGTGCCAAGACAGACCACGAGCAGCGCCGGATACATCACGAGCACCGAACGCGGCACCGTGGCTAGACGGTTGTAGAGGAACAGCGACACCGCAATCGCGAGTGCACCGAGCACACCGGCGCGCACGATATTCCATAGATCCGGCAGGCTGGCGAAACGCCACAAGCCCTTGTACAAACCGATCCACCACAGCACGAGACCCTGCGCCGCCAACACGATGCCGACTTCCCACGAAAACCAGCCGGTGATCATCGGATCGGGCGCCAGGCTGTAACGCAGGCCGTTGGTCACCACCCACGCGAGCCAGACCATCGCGAGGTCGTGCACGACCACGGCGAGACGCGGGTGGATCGCAGCAATCAGTTTACGCGGCTGCATGATGATGTTGACTCGACTTCATTTTGTGCAGACACCAGCGTTTTCCGAAAATCCACAATGCGATTGCGAGTGCATAAACGATGACCGCCCCAATGTGACCGGGATCATTGAGCTGACGCAGCATTTCCGCATCGTCCGACATTCCCATGGACACAGCCGCACCGAACTCGTCGGTTGAATTGGCGTATGTGTGCATCATTGTCGGCATGCGATTGATCCACCACAACACCGGAGCGACCACACACAAATTCCAAGCCATGTACCAAGCGACCACACGCGCATGCGACATGCCGGATCGTGTCATCCACTGGTACAAATGCTCGTGATGCGCACTATACCAGCGCCGGCCACGCAGCATGCGCGAGAGCAGCGTGCAGGTGGCGTCGGTGACAAAGGCCGAGCACGCGATGATGCCGGTAAAAAGCGCCGGTCGCAGCGAGCCGAAGGCTAACCCCAATGCAATCGCAATCAGCAGGCCAAGTGCGCCGCTGCCGACATCTCCCATGAAAATCCGCGCTCGCGGAAAATTGAACGGCAGGAAACCCAGCGTCGCCGCAGCGAGCACTAAAAGCTGCCACATCGTCTGAGTCTGATCGGCGCTTGCACACGCCACAGCCAGCGCCACAAAGACAAAAATCGCCTGACATGCGAGCAGGCCGTTGATGCCATCCATGAAATTATGCAGGTTGATCGACCACACAATCAGTGTGGCGACAACAGCCGTCAGGCATACCACGATCAGGACAGGCTCCCATGTCACGAGGCCATCTGCAGGCATCGATCGGGTCATCAGCAACAGCGGCAACAGAAGCAGAGTCAGCGCCGCAGCAAAATGCACGAGGATGCGTATGCGCGCAGAGAGCGGGCGGTGATCATCGATCCAGCCGACGGCGGCGACCATGAGCAGCGAGATGGCAACGGCAATTCCGAATATCCGCGTGCCTGCTTGCGTTGAAAAAAACATCGGCGCGCAGAAACAAAGCAGCACCGCAATGACGATGCCAACGCCACCACCGCGCGGCGTTGGTAACGTGTGCGAACGGCGTTGGCCGGGCAGATCGAGCAATCGACGCGCTTGCGCATAACGGATACTGAGCCAAACAGCAGCGGCGGAAATCAGCCCGCCCAGAATCGGCAGAACGATCGCTCCGCGCAGAAAACTGGCCTCGAAAATATCCATCGTGTGCGCGGTGCAGCCTACTCGCCGACCACGCCGTGGATCGGGCGGATGGTATTCCAGTTCTTGCAAGTCGGACATTGCCAGTGATGCGCCTTGGCGCCAAAACCGCAACTGGTACAACGGTACAGGGCTTGGCCTTCGAGCAGTTTGCGCGTGACGTCGCTGAGGATCAGGTAATTCTCACGCGCTTCGCCGCTGGATTTGCCCATGCTGGCCTGGATCAATTCGACCAGCCCGCGCACCGATGGACGCTGGCGCAACTGGCCAGCGAGAAACTGGATCGCTTCGGCCTCGCTGCGCGTAGTCGCGTACAAACGCGTGAGGGCAAGCACCGGCGAAATGCCTTGGTGTTTATCCATCACCCCGAGCAGAAATTTTTCCGCGCGCTGCATTTGTTGCGCGCGTGCATAACAGTCGAGCAGTGGTGACAGAATTTCCTGCACAAAATCGACGTCGTAATCGGCGACATCCTCAAACGCATTCATCGCCGGCTCTAGCCGACCTTCGGCGCGCTCGATTTGGCCGAGCAGGATACTCGCGCGGACACAACGCGTCTCGCTGAAAAACGCATGCGCTATCTGTTCGCGTGCCGCATCGATTTCGCCGCGTGCGCGCATCTGCTCGGCGAGTTCGCAATGAAATTGCGCGATCAAAGCGCCTTGTGATTCGTCACCGATTTCTTCGAGACGATGTGCGTGCGCGATCGCCTTGCTCCAATCGCGCTCGTGCTGAAAAATTCCGATCAGGTGACGCAATGCCGAAGGTACCTGCGCCTCCATCGCGACCAGATCGATAAACAAGGCTTCGGCGCGATCGAGCAGACCGGCTCGCATGTAGTCCTCGCCGAGTTCGAGCAAGGCGACAGTTTTTTCTTCGCCGCTGAGATTCGGTCGGGCGATGAGATGCTGATGCACACGAATCGCGCGATCAACCTCACCCCGACGGCGGAACAGATTGCCGAGTGCGAGATGGGTTTCAACGGTATCGCGATTGAATTCGGCGAGCTTGAGGAAAACCTCGATCGCCTTGTCGGGCTGCTCGTTGAGCAGATAATTCAGGCCGCGAAAATAACTCGAGGAAAGTTCGTTGACGCGCACACCACTGCTGCGTTCGCTACCGCGTCGGGCGATGATCCAGCCGGACCATGCCGCCAACGGCAATAGCAGCACCATCAGCGCCGGCAAATACAATGCAAACTGACTCATGGCTTGGCGAGGGCACGTAACGCCGATTCGGTTTCTGCGGTTTCTGCCATACTGCTTTTATGCAGGTTCAACTCACGCTGCTTGCGTGCCAGTTGTCGACGCAACCTCAGCACGAGTCCGAAATACACGAGCAAGCCGCCGATCAGCCAGCCGAGCAGGAGCGCGCACAACAGCGCCGCGCCCTTCGGCAGCGTGAGCACCAGAAAATACAAATCGAAGCCCACGCTTTCGCTGTTCAGCGCGCCGAAAAGCACACCGAAAACGGCAAACAGCAGGACCAGGACAATCAGACCGAAGCGCATGACGCGTTTGCCTCACTACCATCCACGCTGCGTAATCTTGCTACACGCGAACTCGCGCAAGACGTGGCGGGAAGTTATACGGGATCAGATTTAAGGCCAGGCTTGTGTGACGGCGCAACACTCTCGTTGACGCGTTCACGCAATTCCTTGCCGGGTTTGAAGTGTGGCACATGCTTGCCGGGCAATGCGACCGCATCGCCGGTTTTGGGATTGCGGCCCATACGTGGTGGGCGAAAGTGCAGCGAAAAGCTGCCGAATCCGCGAATTTCGATGCGTTCGCCATGGGCGAGCGCCTGGCTCATCTGTTCCAGTACGTTCTTGACCGCCATTTCGACATCTTCGAATTTCAAATGTCCTTGGCCAGCGGCGAGCGCGTCGATCAGTTCCGACTTGGTCATGTGAGCGGCAATCCGTAATCCAGTTCCTAGACATCAATCGGGAGAGACAGAAGTTTGATACGTCTGTCCCACCGAGGTTTCAGCGAAACCGCGCTGCGTGCCGTCAGCGGCACGCAGCGCGGAATGGATTACTCAGACTTGTTGAACTGTTCTTTCAACAACGCGCCAAGCTTGGTGGTACCGCCGGAAGCCGACTGGTATTCCTCAAGCACGGACTGCATTTCTTCGTCGTCCTTGGCGCGGATCGAAAGCTGCAGCAAACGACCCTTGCGATCCATGCCGATGAACTTGGCTTCGACCGCATCGCCGACCGTCAATGCCGTGGTGGCATCTTCGAGGCGATCCTTGGAGATATCGGAAACGCGCACGTAACCCTCCACACCGTCGCCAAGATCAATGGTTGCGCCCTTGGCGTCCACTTCCTTCACGGTGCCCTTGAGCACGCTGCCGCGCGGATTGCTGGCCATGTACTGGCCGAACGGATCCTGCTCAAGCTGCTTGATGCCGAGCGAGATGCGCTCGCGTTCCGGATCGACTGCCAGCACGACGGCTTCCAGCGTGTCGCCCTTCTTGTAATTGCGCACGAGGTCTTCGCCCGTTGCCTGCCACGAGATATCCGACAGATGCACCAGACCATCGATGCCGCCGTCCAGACCGATGAAGATACCGAAATCGGTGATCGACTTGATCTGGCCGGAAACGCGATCATTTTTCTTGTAGATCGCGGCGAAGGTTTCCCACGGATTCGACTGGGTCTGCTTCATGCCTAGCGAGATACGACGACGCTCTTCATCGACGTCGAGCACCATGACTTCGGCTTCATCGCCGACCTGGACCATCTTGCCCGGGTTGACGTTCTTGTTGGTCCAGTCCATTTCCGAAACGTGTACAAGGCCTTCGACGCCCGGTTCCAGCTCGACGAAGCAGCCGTAATCGGTGACGTTGCTGACCTTGCCGAACAGGCGGGTGCCGGTCGGGTAACGGCGCGCGATGTTGACCCACGGATCTTCACCGAGCTGCTTGAGGCCGAGCGAAACGCGGTTGCGCTCGCGATCGTACTTGAGCACGCGAACTTTCAGCTCGTCGCCGACGTTGACCACTTCGGACGGGTGACGCACGCGCTTCCAGGCCATGTCGGTGATGTGCAGCAAGCCGTCGATACCACCGAGATCCACGAACGCGCCGTAATCAGTGAGATTCTTGACCACACCGACAACCACCGCACCTTCCTGTAGACGATCAAGCATCTGTTCGCGCTCAACGCTGTTCTCGCTCTCGACCACCGCACGGCGGGAGACCACGACATTGTTGCGCTTGCGATCAAGTTTGATGATCTTGAACTCGAGTTCCTTGCCTTCCAGATAACCGGGGTCGCGCACCGGGCGCACATCCACCAAGGAACCAGGCAAGAACGCGCGGACGTCGCGGATGTCGACCGTGAAACCACCCTTGACCTTGCCGCTGATCCGGCCGGTGACGATTTCGCCGGCTTCCATCGAGGTTTCCAGCTCGTCCCAGACCATGGCGCGCTTGGCTTTCTC
>JAYVTP010000393.1:0-3041 GCA_043788685.1 Pseudolysobacter sp.
TTAGCGGTAAAGGCCTGCAGCAGAAAATAGTTCGGCCCCGGTCCACTATCGCCTGCCGCGATCACACGGCTTCCCAGACCGTCGGCAAAACGCACGCGAGAAAACCTGCCGTTCGCATTCAAGCCCGGCTCCAGTGTTTCTGAGGTCTGCGTCCCCAAGGCATTAAAACGCGCCACGGCGGCTTGCCTGCCCGAGCCGCTATCAGTGTAGATGGTGCCGGCAATCACGATATCGCCGTTGGCCGCAACATCGATACCCAACAGCTCATCGGTGTGCGCGCTCAAGCTACCGAAATAATAGACGCGTTTGCCGTTATTGATCGCGCTGTAACCCGCGTTGAGATTGCAGGAGGAATTGCAGAATGCCGTATCTGGGCTACCGTTCGCATTCAATTGCAGCAACACCGGTCGAAAACGCGAGATGGCGCTGTCGTAAGCGATACCGCCAACCACAATCTTGCCGTCATTACCGATCGCGACCGCGTTGGCTTGATCGATACGCAGCGCCGGACCGAGGTCGAAAAACGCTGTAGTCATGCCGTCACCGCTGAAGCTGCTATCCAGGCTGCCGTCACTGCCACGCAACCGCGCGATGGCGAAATCGTAGTCGCCAACTGTGGCGCGCTGCGCCGATCCGACCACCACAATGTTGTCGTCGGCATCGATTGCCAACGCTTGCGGCACGTCGCTATTGTTCTGGCCCAAGCCGAAGTTCACGGTGGTGTGACCAGTGCCGGCAAAACTGAGATCGTCGCTGCCGTCGCCCAGAAATCTCGCTATGGCGAAATCGCTGGCATTGCTAGGCAATCCAGCGATACTGCCGATGACCACCATGCGACCACGGCTGTCAACCGCCGCCGCTACGACAGACGCCCATCCAAGCGATTTTATGGTGAACGGGGTGGCCAGCGGCGTGCAATTCGCATCTTGGCGGTAAATCTCGATGCAGGCCTGACTGCCGCATAGGCCGGATTGTGTGGCTGCCTGAAAGATGGTGTTGACATTGCCATTCGGCATGCTCAACAAGGCAACCGCACGCAAGTCAACCGGGCCGCTAATTGGAACGGTGCAGTCAGGATGTTCGGCCGCTTGCGCGACAAGACACGGCAATAAAATGCAAACCAGAAATAGATAGAAACAGCGCATACGTAACTCCGGTGTGAGGTGTTAACCGGTAATACGCAAGATCGGTGGAAACTGTGACATTCGCGATCTCGCTCGCGCAGATCAGCGACGGAAACTACTCAGCGCGATAAATTTTGCTCACTGAAACCCGGGCTTGCCAACCTGCTCCGCAAACTGCGGCACGCGCTTGAACCGATCGGATGCGTAACCGTAACCACGGAATTTTTCGAGTAGTTCGGCGTATTTTTTATCGTCCATCGCGGCATCGCGCGAAAACACCCAGCCCAGTTTGCGGCTCGGCTGGCCGATCAACGCCCACGAATAATCCGGCGCGGTTTCGAGAATCAAATAGTCGGCGCGAAACAGCCAGAAAAAACGGATCACCCAGTAGCGGTTGTCGCTATTCGGCTGCACGATACCGAGCGAACCGGCCGTCTTTTCCGGCTCACCGAAGGCCTTGCGATAAACGTAGGTGGTATCAACTTCGCCTTGGGCGTTGAGCGTGTACACATCACGCGTGGCGACCTTGCCGTTCTCGGCGAAATACGGCACGTTCGCAATCACATGCCACGCGCCCATGTAACGCTGCAGATCGATTTTTGCGCTGGAAGTGAGTTGCGGCACGTCGCGGTTTCCTTGAGTGATGCAGGAGACGAGCAGCGACACCGCAAGCAGCGCGAGGACGGCAAGATAATGGCGCAGCTTCATGGAATGACTCCTGTTCGAAGGGCCGAGCATCGATCAACAGACGTCGACAGCGCGTCAATTTGCAACAGCGCCCGCATGTCTGGGCGGTTGGAACGATCACTCGTTCCCTGCGCGGAATCCGACCGGGTAATTACGTCGTGGGCTTGATTCAACTGGCGCAACGGCGCATGAACAAGAATTTGCAAATGCACATATGTGAAAAATTTTCACGGCATGTTCGCAACTACGCAAGGTACAACTCTTACCACTTTCATTCATCACAACAGGAGTATTGCATGCCAGTACGAGGTGAGTTTCGCGCACTTGGTGACGACGGCAACAATTACGATATCATCGTGCGTGTCGGCGAAATCGAATTTTCGGGAGAGACAGAACGCGAGAGCATTCCGCGACCGCCGGAGTTGTTTACTTCCACTGGATTGCTGGTGGTCGATACCGAAGATGGCAAATACAAGGTGCTCGATACCGGCGTGATATTGACCGCACTCGAGTAGCAAGATCGTCGCTTTTGAACCCGCTCGGCGAAAATTTTCGGCCCAACCAACCAAGGAGTATTGCCCATGAACATTCATCTGAGCCTCGCCCCCATCATCTCGTTGATTGCCGGCATCCTGATCCTGATCGTGCCGCGTCTGCTCAACTTCATCGTGGCGATTTATCTGATCATCATCGGTGTAGTCGGTTTGCTGGGCGAAAACGGCAATATCCATTTCTGACGATTTTTGTGCGCCCACACATGTACTGATCGAGTTCGCTGGCGCGTCGAATCCGCCAGCGGAAATCTACAAGACCGAGCACCGCACAGCGCTCGATAAATACTTGGCGTCTATCAAGCCTCGACCGGTTTTTTCTACAATATTCCACGCGACGGTGACTAACTCAGCGGCACGACCAACGACGGCAAACCGTTCGTAATCCAAGTGGAACTGCGTGACTTTTTTTCACTCCCGGCCAACCGCGCACATGTCGCATTTTTCAACGCGACATCAATCGGAATTGCTCGGTTTCGTCAACCGAACTGAGGGCCACGATATCTCGATAGTTGGCGCGGTGAAGGACCGGCGTGGGCACCGCGGGCCAATTTGCCGGAGCACATGAAAAAACGTCTGCGCCTGCACAGCGCCTCGGTCTGGGCCAGTATCACCATCGAACGCACGCGCTGCGGTGAACCGGCGCAAGCAGCGGCAACCTGGCAATGCAGGAGCTAGC
>JAYVTP010000394.1:0-1809 GCA_043788685.1 Pseudolysobacter sp.
TCGCCACGATCAGCGGCGTCGATACGCTCAGGCTCAAGCCGCGCGCCAGCGCACGCATGGTCGCGTTGCGTTGCGCATAACCTTCGAGCATGCGCCGCATACGTTCCACCGGCGTGCCGGAATCGCGATGCGAACTGTCGTGCAACACCTCGACCTGGCTGGTCTCGCCCTTGTTCCACGATTGCGCGAAATCCGGCGGAATGCGCAGGATCACTTCTTCGTCCTGATCGTGGATTTTCTTCTCGGGATCATCGACCGCGGGTTTGATCTTTAGGCCTTGTTGGCGCAGCGATTCGATCAGGTTTGGCGCGTATTGCGCACCGATCACTGACACTTCGAGCGGCGCTTCAGACTTCTGCACTTCGCGATCGGTGAGGGCCGAGATCAGCACGATAAATAGCAATGGGCCGAGCAGCGGGCCGATCAGCAGCGCGTTGATCATCGTGCGGCGGTCGCGGATGTTCTCTAGCACTTCCTTGAAAAACACCACGAGCATCGGCGATTTCACGTGGATGAATTTCATGCGTGCAGACCTTCTTCCGAGCCGATGATCTTGACGAACGCATCTTCCAGATTGGCCTCGCCAGTGTTCGCGCGCAATTCGTCGGGCGTTCCCTGCGCCACCACGCGGCCATGCGCGATCACGACGATGCGATCGCACAACGCAGCCACCTCCTGCATGATGTGACTCGAAAACAGCACGCAGCGGCCTTCGTTGCGCAACTGTTTGAGGAAACCGCGCATCGTGCGTGTCGCCATCACGTCGAGGCCGTTGGTCGGTTCGTCGAGAATCACGTTGCGCGGATCGTGCACGAGCGCACGCGCGATCGCGGTCTTGACGCGTTGTCCTTGCGAAAAACCTTCGGTGCGGCGTTCGGCGATATCCTGCATTTCGAGCGCGGCGATCAGTGCATCGCAACGGGCTTGTGTGGTGGCCGCATCAAGGCCATGCAGGTGCGCGAAATATTCGATGTTCTCGCGTGCAGTGAGGCGCTTGTACAGGCCGCGCGCATCCGGCAGCACGCCGAGTGCGCGACGCACGGTTTCGGCTTCGTCGGCCACGTTGCGGCCATCGATCAGCACGGCGCCGCGGTCCGGTCGCATCAAAGTGTAGAGCATACGCAGCGTGGTGGTTTTGCCGGCGCCGTTCGGGCCGAGCAGGCCGGTGATTTCGCCATCGCGCGCGATGAACGAAACCCCGTCGGCGGCTTTCACCGCGCCGAACGCCTTGTGCAGATCGCGGGCTTCGATCACGGCGCGGCTCCGTTGAAATCGAGAAATGCCGGTACCGGTCCGAGCGTATCGACACACGCCGCATCGAGTTTTTTTGCATCGAGCGTGTCGACGAATTTCGCCACGAGTCGCGGCAGGCAGCCGCGCACGATCACGTTATGGCCCTGACCTTTGGCGATCAGATGACGGCCGTTCGGCAGATTTTTCAGCACGAGTTCGGCATTCGCCGGCGGCGTGACGGGATCGTTTTCGCCGGACAGCAACAGCACCGGTTTGTCGGATTGCAGTGGCGCATGAAAATCCGCCGGACGGGTTCCGTGCGGCCAGATCTTGCATTCGGCCTGGAGGCCTTCGAGCACCTTGTTGCCGAGCATCGTCTCGGCATCTTCGGGCTGCGGTTTCAGCAGGTCGGCATCCTCGGCGCAGATCACGCTGAGTTCCATGCCGCCGGTGATGCTGGCATCGAGATCGCCGCTAATGAGCTTGCTCTGGCCGAGCAGCGGGGCGTAATTGCCGTGGATGGCCTGATCCAACGACAGCGGCAACAACGCTGCCGTTTCGCTGCTGTAGGCGAAC
>JAYVTP010000395.1:0-1968 GCA_043788685.1 Pseudolysobacter sp.
CCGGACGCAGACTCCGACGCCGGTTTGGCCGCGATCAGTTTTTCGATTTCGCCGACCAGCTTGGGATCAGTCGGTGTGATCTTGCTGGTGAAATCCGCGACCACGTTGCCGTTTCGATCGATCAAATACTTGTAGAAATTCCAGCTCGGGTAATGGCCACCGACCGCAGCGGCGAGCTTGTCGTAAAACGGATTCGCCTCGCCCTGTTTGACGTGCACTTTCTCGAACATCGGAAACTTCACACCATAAGTGAGCGTGCAGAAATCCTTGATCTCGGCTTCGGTGCCGGGCTCCTGATTCATGAAGTCGTTGGACGGAAATCCGACCACGGCAAATCCCCGCGACGAATATTTGGCGTGCAACGCTTCCAGCGCATCGTATTGCGGCGTGAATCCACACTTGCTCGCGGTGTTGACTACCAGCAGCACCTTGCCGCCGTATTCCTTGCACAGGTTCACTTTTTCCTTGCCGGCCAGCGGACGGAAATCGGTATTCAGCAGATCGCTGCAAGCCAGCGCCGAGGTCGAAGCAAAAGCCATCGTCAGCGCCAGCAGCGTTTTGATATACATCGGGTTATCTCCAGTGAAGTAAGGGCGACTCAAATAGACACGTACAAGGGCGGAATCCTTTCATCGGGAGCATCAAATCGGAGTATCAATACGCATCCCGATAAAATTTTTGCGATTGACGCTTGACACTCGCAGATATGGTGTTATAGTTAACTAACACACCAAGCAACTATCAGCGACGGAGAACACCATGAACACACGTATCGCACTTCGACTCTGGCTGGCACTGGCATTGTTCGGTCTGGATGCATTGGTCTGGGCTTATGCCGTACATTCTGGCCCAAATCACGCAAACACGGCAGCCGCAAGCGCGCCCAAGAAGACATTGCCGCCGGTTTTGCTGCCGTCTATCACGGTACGCCCCGACGCCGATACACTCGCCGCCGCCGAGACCGGCAGCAACAGCGGCATAGCGCTGGACTTCGAACCCGTCGATAGCGTGGTAGCACAGATGCCGACCCTGCCGCATCTACGCCTCAGCGTTCCCTACTACAGCTTCGGCAAATTGCTGCCCCATATGCGCAAGGATTGATCATGAGCATAACCTGGAGCGACAACATCCCGATCTACCGTCAACTGCGCGACCGCGTCGTGGCGATGATTCTGGATGGCGTATTGAAACAAGGTGACGCTCTGCCCTCGGTGCGCCAGGTGGCGGCGGATTTCCAGATCAACCCGCTGACCGTTTCCAAGGCGTATCAGGAACTGGTCGACGAGCAGCTCGTCGAAAAACGCCGCGGACTCGGCATGTATGTGAGCGACGGCGCGCATGCCGCGCTGCTGACCTCGGAGCGCGAACAATTCCTGCAACAAGAATGGCCGCCGCTTTATGCGCGCCTGAAACGCATGGGCATCGATCTCAAAACCTTGTTATTGCACGCGGAAAAAAACGGAGAATCTGCATGAATGCCGTCATACAAGCACGCGACCTGAGCAAACGCTACGGCACCACCGTCGCGCTGGATCATGTCGACCTGACCATCGAGCCGGGTCGCATCATCGGCCTGATCGGCCCGAACGGCGCGGGCAAGACCACCGCGTTGAAAGCCATCCTCGGCCTGAGCGAATTCGATGGCGAGTTATCCGTACTCGGCCTTGATCCGCGCCAGCAGCGCTTCCAGCTCATGCACGACGTGTGTTTCATCGCCGACGTGGCGGTGCTGCCGCGCTGGTTGCGTGTTGCTGAAGCGGTCGATTTTGTCGAAGGTATCCATCCGCGTTTTTCGCGCGCGAAGTGCGAGGCATTTCTCGCGCGCACCAAGCTCAAGCCGACGATGCGTGTGCGCGAGATGTCCAAAGGCATGATCGTGCAATTGCATCTGGCGCTGGTAATGTCGATCGACGCCAAGCTGCTGGTGCTCGATGAACCCACGCTCGGCCTGGATATCCTGTATCGCAA
>JAYVTP010000396.1:0-2203 GCA_043788685.1 Pseudolysobacter sp.
GAAAGATCCAGTATCGAATATCAAGATAGATTGCTATACGATTCGACAGAAGACGTCCGAGTGACTGCCTGCATTGCCATATGTGGTCATTGATCGAGACTTGTGGATGTGCCCGATGATAGTCAAAAGACTCAGTGGAATTATCTGTGTCCAATTGGCGTTGTTGTCCAGATATAACGTGTGGGTGGAAACAGCCGTCGCACTCTATCGCGCATCATGAAAAATAACGCCCAGCGTGTGGCGATGGCCGCTATGCAGGCGGCTCACGCCATGGCGCATGTTGACGCGATAGTTGCCGCGTTTGCCCTGCACCGGGCGATGATGCACGGCAAAGATCACGCCATCGCCGCGTCGCCGCGGCACGACTTCGGCGCGCGACTGCATGCGCGGTCGTTGTTCGGTCAGCACAAATTCGCCGCCGCTGAAATCCTGGCCGGGTTGCGAGAGCAGAAACGCCACCTGCAGCGGAAATACGTGTTCGCCGTACAGATCCTGATGCAGGCAGTTGTAGTCGCCTTGTTTGTAGTGCAACAGCAGCGGCGTCGGCTTGTTCTGTCCGGCATCATGGCAGAGCGCGAGGAAGGTCTCGTGTTCGTGCGGGAATCGCACATTGATGGCCATGGCCTCCTTCCACAGGTTCGCAATATGCGCCAGTGGAGCATACAAACCAGTGCGCAAAGTGGTGACGATTTCCGGTAACGGGTAGGCGAAATATTTGTACTCGCCACGCCCGTAGCCATATCTTTGCATGACGACACGATTGCGAAACATTTCCTGCAGCGAATAACTTTGCGTCAATGCGCGGCAATCATTTTCATCGAGAATATTTTCGATCACGGCGTAACCGCATGACGCCAGACTGTCGGCGATTTTTTGCCAATCCAGTGCCGCCAGTCGTAGCGCGATCGGCAGCTCGCGCATCGCGATCGCACTCACAACGCGGCCTCGTATTCGAGCAGCGCACGCTTGCGTTCCACGCCCCAGCGGTAGCCGGATAGCGCGCCATCGTTGCGCACCACACGATGACAAGGAATCGCCACGGCGAGCCTATTCGCGGCACAGGCTTGTGCGACCGCGCGTACCGCCTTGGGCGAGCCGATTCGTTGCGCGATCTGCGTATAACTGGCGGTCGAGCCGATCGGAATTTCGCCGAGCGCTCGCCACACGCGCTGTTGAAATGCCGTGCCACGCACATCCAGCGGCAAGTCCAGGCCCACACACGGCGCGTCGACAAAACCCACCACGCGGGCCATCCATTGCTCGAACTCGGCATCGCCGCCGATCAAGATGGCTCGCGCAAAACGATCCTGCAGATCGTGCACGAGGATGTCGGGATCATCGCCGAGCAGGATCGCGCAAATGCCTTTTTTACTCGCGGCGACGAGGATCGAACCTAATGAACATTCGCCCACGGCGAAACGGATCGAGGCGCCATCGCCACCAGCGCGGAAATCGCGCGGGGTCATGCCAAGCACTTTTGCCGAGGTCGCATAAAAGCGCCCGCTTGAGTTGTAGCCGGCGTCGTAGATCGCATCAGTGATCCTGGCGTTGCGTGCGAGTTGTTCGCGCATACGGTCGCTGCGATGCGCTATTGCGTAGGCTTTTGGCGTGAGTCCGGTGATGCTTTTGAACACGCGGTGGAAATGAAAACGACTCATGCCGACTGCCGCTGCGAGTGTAACAAGCGCGGGTATTTCTTCTGCCGTTTCGATCAGCCGACATGCCTGCGTGACCGCCGCAGCCTGGCGCTGCGCCAGTGCGGCTTCATTCGGCCGGCAACGTTTGCAGGCGCGAAAACCGGCAGTTTCCGCCGCCGCGCAACTCGCATGAAAGCGCACGTTTTCGCGTCGCGGCAAACGCGCGGCGCACGACGGACGGCAATACACACCAGTTGTGCGCACCGAATAAAAGAACAAAGCATCGGCGGCGGAATCGCGCTCGACAACCGCCGTCCAGCGCTCGTCATCACTGCGAAATGTCGACACGGCCGAGGTACTTTCAAGCGCCGTGAGTTTGCTCGGATTGGACTTGGTCATAGCGGATTTTGTCACGCGCGTTTCGATCAACACAGAATTCATCGACCTTGCTCCTCTTTTTAACGGGGCAGCGTTTGCCCGTTTTCCAAGGCGTCACTTTAGGCCGAGGTAAATATCGTCACACTCCGTCTCTTGCTTTTGAATTCGATCGGCGCGGCAGATTAATT
>JAYVTP010000397.1:0-9826 GCA_043788685.1 Pseudolysobacter sp.
GATGAGGTCGAACTCAGCGATGTGCGGGTGTTCGAGTTCACACCGGAAGGTCAGCTGAGCACGTTGTCGCTGGCGAAAACCGCGATCTACGCGCACAGCGACTGGACCATGCAGGACGTGCGTCGCACCGAGTTCAAGGGCACCGAGGTGTCGACCACGATCGTGCCGAACATGCATTGGACATCCGGCCTCGATCCGCGCGTGCTGCCGCTGTCGATCGCGCATCCGGAAAACATGGCGACGCGCGATCTCGCGCGCAATATCGATTACCTGGAGCGTAATCAGCAGGATGCGTCGAGTTACAAACGCGCGTATTGGGCGCGAATTTTCTATCCGCTGAATGTACTCGTGCTGGCGTTTTGCGCGGTGCCGTTTGCGTTCGGTGCGTTGCGTACCGGCGGTCTCGGCAAACGTCTGTTCCTCGGCATGGTGCTGGCCGTGAGTTACGCGTTTTTGCAGCAGTCGATCGTCAGCGTCGGTTCGGTGTACGGATTCGACATGGCCTTGACCAATATCCTGCCGTCGGTCGTGCTGATTTCGCTCGCGGGCGTGTATTTTCGACGAAGTGCTTAGCCGACAAAGTGGCTGAGGATTATTTCGGCAGGCGCAGCACCACCGTGCCCGCGGCGATATCGTGCCAGCTGCGGCGTTGTGGATCGAGCAGCGCCCAGAAAAATCCGAGGCCGCCAGCGAACAGCGAAACCAGCGCGACAAAAAAGCGCAGCGCCGCGCGCAGCAGGCTCAGGCGTGAACCATCCGCGCGGCTCACGCGCAAACGCCACGCCTTGAACCCGATGGTCTGGCCGCCGCGGCTCCACGAGATCACGAAATACGCCGCGGTCACGAGCAGCATCATCGTGCGATACCACCACGCGTGATAGTCCAGCGTGCCGTTGGTCGCGAGCAGGCACGCCGCCGCGCTGAAGAACCAGATCGGCAGCAGCGGGAAAAAATCGTAGATGCCCGCGGCGAGGCGAAGATGCAACAGTGGCGGCGGCGTTGGGTTATTCATCGTGACGCATGGCAGGGTTCAGGCGCGCAGGTTGGCGCTTTGCCGATCCAAGTTCAAGTCTGCCTTGTGCCCGCTCTGCGACGAACCGGTGCAATGCATTACAGTGCAAATCTTTCCTGGTGGCGCGAGCGAGTGCCGTCTACGACATCCGATCAAGTATGACCAGCCCATGCGAAAAGCCAGCAAATTCGCTGCAATTCAACCGATCGAACGCCAGCGCATCGATATTTTTCTCGATCGAATCTGGGCAGAAAATGGGCTGTCGAAAAATACGCTGGCGGCATATCGCCGCGACATGGAAGGACTCGCGCGCTGGCTGGAAGCGCTCGGCACAGATCTGAATGCATGCACACGCGTGCATCTGCAGGATTACATTCGCGAGCGCACCGATACCACGCACAAGGTGCGCAGCAATGCGCGTCTGGTGTCGAGTCTGCGCCAGTATTTCCGCGTGCAGTTGCGCCTCGGCACGATCAGCGACGATCCGACCTTGCTGCTCGATCCGCCGAAATTGCCACGCTCCTTGCCAAAGGCGTTGACCGAAAATCAGGTCGAAGCGCTGATCCATGCGCCGGATATCGGCGGCACGCTCGGCCTGCGCGATCGCGCGATGTTCGAACTGATCTACGCCACCGGCTTGCGCGTCAGCGAACTGGTCGGGTTGACGCTGGATCAGGTGAATTTGCGCCAGGGCGTGCTGCGCGTGCGCGGCAAGGGCGGCAAGGATCGACTCGTGCCGATCGGCGACGAGGCGATCGAATGGCTTGATCGTTACATGCAGGATTCGCGCGTTGTTTTGTTGCGCGGTCGCGTGATCGATGCGCTGTTCGTCACCGCGCGCGGTGCCGGCATGACGCGGCAGATGTTCTGGTTCATGGTCAAAAAGCATGGGATGGTGGCCGGCATCGATATCCGACGCATCTCGCCGCACGTGCTGCGGCATTCGTTTGCGACGCATCTGCTCAATCACGGCGCCGATCTGCGCGCACTGCAGATGTTGCTCGGACACAGCTCGTTATCGACCACGCAGATTTACACCCTGATCGCCAAGGAAGGCCTGAAGCGGCTGCATGCCGAGCACCATCCGCGCGGTTGATTGCGATGAAATCGATGCATTGCGAACCAATTCGTCTGATCGTTGTCCAAGCGAGGCGTTTGGCGAGGGCGCGTCTGCGTGCGACAATGAAAAGCATAGCGATCTGCTCCGGTCTGTTGAATACCCGGCGACTGAAATTCCGGCGTCCCCCTTCGAGGAAAACTGAAATGTTGAACAAAATTCTGATGGCTGCTGCCTTGGGTGGAGCGACGCTCGCGGCGCACGCGGCGGACAATGCCGACAAGGCGATCCGCGATGCCATCCACGCGCTGGTGCCGACAGCACAAATCGATTCGGTGGACAAATCGGTGCTGCCGGGCTTTTACGAAGTCGGCATCGGTCATGCTGTGGTGTACGCCAGCGCCGACGGCAAATATCTGCTGCAAGGCAATCTGTACGACATGGCCAACAAGCTTGATCTGACCGAAGCGCGCTTGGCTAAATCGCGCAAGAGCGTGCTGGATGGCGTGCCGGTGAGCAAGCGCATCGTGTTTGCGCCGAAGACCACCAAGCACGTAGTCACGGTATTCACTGATGTCGATTGTCCGTATTGCCGCAAGTTCCACGAGCAGATGGCCGACTACAACAAGGCCGGCATCGAAGTGCAATACATGCTGTTCCCGCTCAGCATCCATCCGGGATCGGACAAGAAAACCGTCTCGGTATGGTGCTCGACCGATCGTAACGCGGCGTGGAATGCAGCCATGCTCGGCAAGGATCCCGGCAGCAAGACCTGCGATAACCCGATCGCCGAAACGTTGAAGATCGGTAACGATATCGGCGTCAATGGTACGCCGAGTTTCTACGCCGAAGACGGCACGCAGATCCAGGCGCAAGTGGCTTATTCGCCGCCGCAGCTCGCCGCCGAGCTCGATCGTCTCGCCGCGCAGAAGAAAGTCGCAGCGAGTGGTGGCACGCAATAACAGCGTCGCCAGCAACACTATCGACGGCAGGTATTCTCGCGGATACCTGCCGTTTTCGTTATCATTGTGTGTCTCGTGCCTTGATTGACGACTCCATGGGGAGTCTGCGCGAGCTCGGTCGTTGGATGTCGTCCTTGCCAACAATACCTCCACACTTCTCAAGTTCTTGCGCTGCAAGTGCTTGGGCGCCGATTGATTCTGGCGGTTGCTTCAGAGTGCCTCATGATCGTTTTTGACGGCAGTGCCGCCCTCCCGCCGTTCCGTCTGGAACGCATCAACCGCGAACTCGCCGCCGCCGAAGCCGGCTGCATGCTGAAGTCCGCGCGCTGGATTTATTTCATCGCCGTCGCACACGATGCGCAACCCGATCACGCCCAACTTTGCCGCGTGCTGAAGGCGACGTCGGGCGCGCCGCAAACGGCGAGTCTGTGGGTGGTGCCGCGGCTCGGTACGCTGTCACCGTGGTCGAGCAAGGCTACCGATATTCTGCAAGGCTGCGGTTTTCCGGTGCAGCGCGTCGAGCGTGGCATGGCCTGTGAACTGAGCGCCGTGATCGCGCCGAACAGCGCCGAGTGGGACATTTTGCTGCGCGCGTTGCACGATCCGATGACGCAATCGGTGATCACTGATCTGGCTTCCGCGCAGAATCTTTTTCTCGCGGGCAAACCCGGCGCGCTTGAACATGTTGCGCTCGGCAGCTCGCCGCTGAACGCGCTGAAACACGCCAACCAGAATCTCGGCTTGGCCTTGTCGGCGGACGAAATTGGCTACCTCGCCGATCGTTATCAGGAGCTGGGCCGCGATCCGAGCGATGCCGAACTCATGATGTTTGCGCAGGCGAATTCCGAGCACTGCCGGCACAAGGTTTTCAACGCGAGCTGGAAGATCGACGGCCAGGCGCAAACCGATTCGCTGTTCGCGATGATCAAGAACACTCATGCGCTCGCGCCGCAGTTCACCTTGTCGGCATATTCCGACAACGCTGCGGTGATCGAAGGCAGTCAGGGACAACGTTTCTACGCCGATCCGGCCAGCGGCAAATACACCGCGCATACCGAGCAAATCGATTACGCGATCAAGGTCGAAACGCATAATCACCCGACCGCGATTTCGCCGTTTCCGGGCGCATCGACCGGCGCGGGCGGCGAAATCCGCGACGAAGGCGCGACTGGCCGTGGCGGCAAACCAAAAGTCGGCCTGACCGGATTCACCGTCTCGCATCTGCGCATTCCAGGCTTGCCGCGTGCGTGGGAACAGGATCGCCCGCTGCCGCCGCGCATGGCCACGGCGTTCGAGATCATGCGCGACGGCCCGCTCGGTGCGGCAGCATTCAACAACGAATTCGGCCGGCCCGCGCTCGGCGGATATTTCCGCACGTTCGAGCAGGAAACCGCCGAAGTTGGCCTGCGCCGCGGCTACGACAAACCGATCATGATCGCGGGGGGTATCGCCAACCTCAAACACGAGCACGTCGAAAAGCGTCGTCTCAGCCAAGGCGCTGCCGTGGTCGTACTCGGCGGTCCGGCGATGCTGATCGGACTAGGCGGCAGCGCCGCTTCATCGGTTGCCGGTGGCGCGAGTTCCGAAGCGCTGGATTTCGCGTCGGTACAACGCGATAACCCGGAAATGGAGCGTCGTTGCCAGGAAGTGATCGACCGTTGCTGGGCGCTCGGAGCGCACAATCCGATCATCACGATCCACGATGTCGGCGCCGGCGGTTTGTCGAATGCTATCCCGGAAATTCTGCACGACAGTAATGTCGGCGGGCGGATCGAATTGCGCAAGATTCCATGCGCCGATCCGCAGCTCACGCCGATGCAGATCTGGTGCAACGAGTCGCAGGAACGTTACGTGCTCGGCATCGCGCAACAAGATCTTGCCGAGTTCGAGACGCTGTGCGCACGTGAGCGCTGCCCGTATGCAATCGTCGGTGAAGTCAGTGCCGAAGAAAAGTTGCTGCTGACAGATTCACTGCTCGGCGAGACCGTGATCGACCTGCCGATGGACGTTTTGTTCGGCAAGGCGCCGAAGATGCAACGCAATACCAAACGTCCGGCGTGGCGCTTGGATCTGGTCGCCGACCTCGATGGCATCACGCTTGATGAAGCGGTGAAACGCGTATTGCGCCAGCCCGCGGTCGGCAGCAAATCGTTCCTGATCACGATCGGCGATCGCAGCGTCGGCGGTTTGTGTTCGCGCGATCCGATGGTCGGGCCGTGGCAGGTGCCGGTCGCCGATTGCGCCGTCACCTTGAACGATTTCGATGGATATGCCGGCGAAGCGATGGCGATGGGCGAGCGCAGCCCGGTCGCGCTGATTTCTGCTGCCGCATCGGCGCGTCTCGCGGTTGGCGAGGCGATTACCAACATGGCGGCGGCGCCGATTGCGGCTTTGCAGGAAATCAAACTCTCGGCCAACTGGATGGCGGCGGTATCGTATGCGACCGAAGACGCGGCGTTGTTCGATGCAGTGAAAGCGGTCGGTCTGGAGTTGTGTCCCGCGCTCGGCATTTCGATTCCGGTCGGCAAGGATTCGCTCTCGTTGCATACCGTATGGAACGATGGCGAACGCCAGCGCAAAACGGTTGCACCAGTGTCGCTGATCGTCACGGCATTCGCGCGCGTCGGCGATGTACGCTCACCGCTCACGCCGCAATTGCGGCTCGACCAAGGCGAGAGCGAGCTGTGGCTGATCGATCTCGGCGCCGGGCAGAATCGCCTTGGTGGTTCGGCACTCACCCAGGTATTCAATCGCAGCGGCGGCGCACCGGCAGATCTCGACGATCCGCTGTTGCTGAAGAATTTTTTCGCCGCGATCCAGGAAGCGAATCAGCTCGGTTTATTGCTCGCGTATCACGATCGCTCCGACGGCGGCGCACTGATCACCGCGTTCGAGATGGCGTTCGCCGGACATTGTGGCCTCGGCATCGATCTGTCCGGCTGGGCCGATAACGCGCTGCGTGCGCTCTTTACCGAAGAGCTTGGCGCGGTCGTGCAGATTCGCGCTGGCGATCGCGAAAAATTCATCGCGCTGCTGCAACGTCATGCGCTGGAAAAACTCGCGCATCCGATCGGCCGGCCGAAACCCAAGCTCAGCATCGTGCTGCGTTCCGGCACGGAAATCGTGGCGCGCTGGATGTGGCAGGACCTCATCACGATGTGGTCGGAAACCAGTCACGCCATGCAACAACGGCGCGATAATCCGATGTGTGCGGATGCGGAAAATCATTGGCGCTGCAGCGAGGAAGATCTCGGCATCAGTCCGAAACTGAGTTTCGATCCGGCGCAGAATATCGCCGAAAAATTTGCCACCGCACCCGCGCGGCCACGCATCGCGATCTTGCGCGATCAAGGCGTGAACGGCCAGATTGAAATGGCCGCGGCATTTAATCGCGCCGGTTTCGATGCATTCGACGTGCATATGACCGATCTGCAAACCGGCCGATACACGCTCGATGAGTTTGTCGGCGTTGCCGCGTGTGGCGGATTTTCCTACGGCGATGTGCTCGGTGCCGGTCGCGGCTGGGCGACATCGATCCTGTTCAATCCTTTATTGCGCGAACAGTTCACGCGGTTTTTTGCCGACCCGAAAAAATTCACGCTCGGTGTATGCAACGGTTGCCAGATGCTGGCGGCGCTCAAGGAAATCATTCCGGGCGCACAGAACTGGCCGAGTTTCGAGCGCAATACGTCGGAGCAATATGAGGCGCGTCTGGTCACGGTCGAGGTGCTCGAATCGCCGTCGATTTTCTTCACCGACATGCAAGGCTCGCGCCTTCCGGTCGTGGTCGCACATGGCGAAGGCCGCATCGAATACGCCGAAAGTGGCGATGCAAAAAAGGTCTCGCCGTGTTTGCGCTTTGTCGACAACCGCGGTCGTGCGACGGAAAATTATCCGCTCAACATCAACGGCTCGAGTGGCGGCATCACCGGCCTGACCGCCGCTGATGGCCGCGTGACAATCTTGATGCCGCATCCCGAGCGCGTGTTCCGCAGCGTGCAGATGTCGTGGCGTCCGCAAGAGTGGGGTGAGGATTCGCCGTGGCTGCGCATGTTCCAGAACGCACGTGTCTGGGTAGGTTGAGATGAGCCCGCTGCGCCGCTTCGTGCTGTCGGGTTTCCTGTGGCTGCCGCTGTGCTTTTTCGCGTGGTTTTATTTTGCCGGGCCGCTGGTGTTTCCGGCGTTCTGCATCGTGCGCTGGGCCGTGGCGCATTTTCTGGCGGATGCGATCAGCGCCGCGAGTCTCGTGTTCGACAGCAAGCTGCACACGGTGGTGATCAACTTTGTACCGCTGCTCGGGCCGCAGATCGATCCGGCCAGCGGACGGACGTTCGTGATCGATGCGATTCCGATCAATCCGATGGTGTACGGATATGCGCTGCCACTGTTCGCCGGGCTGGTGCTGGCCGCGCCGTTGAGCGGTCGCACGCGTACTTGGCAACTCGTGGCCGGATTGTGCGTGATCAGTATCAGCCAGGCCTGGGGCGTGTATTGGGAACTGCTGAAATACCTCGGCATGGAGGCTGGGCCATCGGGCGCCGCGATTGTTGCGCGACACGGCATTTCCGCGGAAGTAATTGCTCTTTGCTACCAGTTGGGCTATCTCATGCTGCCGGCGATCGTGCCTGCCGCAATGTGGATCATATTTAATCAGGGGTTAGTCGAAGAACTCACGCGACCACCTCAGGAACCTATTCGTAGCGAATAGGTCGAAAGTCATCCAAGGTCAGACGATAACCCATGTCAGCAGTCTCAGCCCACCTGCCATCGCCCTCGGCCCAGAACATTCTGGCGGCCGATGCGCTGGATGAACGCATCTGCCAGTTTTTGGTCAGTCGCGGTCGTCTGAAAGAAACCGATCTTGTGCGCGCGCGGCGCTTGCACGAGGAGGGCGGCGAGGGCAATCTAGTGCCGCTGCTGACGCGCTTGGGTCTGGTGTCCGAACGCGACATGGGCGATGCGCTGGCCGAAGTGCTGAGTCTGCCACTGCTCACCGCGAAAGAATTTCCGGAATCGCCACCGCCGAATGTGCAGGTGTCGATTCGCTTTTTGAAACAGAATCACATGGTGCCGATCGGCGAAAGCGATGATGGCATCGTCTTGCTGGTCGCCGATCCGGCCGAGCGTTATCCGATCGAGGCGATCGAGCTGGCTACCGGAAAAATCGCCGAGGTCAAGGTTGGTTTCCGTTCCGAGATCGACGACCTGATCGAGCGCTATTACGGTTCCGGCCGCTCTGCGATGGGCACGATCGTCGAGAATCTGACCGACGAAAACAATCGCAGCGAAGACGACATCGAACATCTGCGCGATCTCGCGTCCGAAGCGCCGGTGATCCGTTTGGTCAATCTGATCATTCAGCGCGCCGTCGAAGGTCGGGCGTCGGATATTCACATTGAGCCGTTTGAAAATCGCCTGAAAGTACGCTATCGCGTCGATGGTGTGCTGCACGAAGTCGAGTCGCCGCCGGCGGCATCCACCGCCGCGGTAATCTCGCGCCTCAAGATCATGGCCAAGCTCAATATCGCCGAGCGCCGCTTGCCGCAGGACGGCCGCATCATGCTGCGCGTGCAGGGCAAGGAGCTCGACCTGCGTGTGTCCACTGTGCCCACGTCGTGGGGCGAATCGGTGGTGATGCGTATTCTCGATCGCGAATCGATCGTGCTGGATTTCCACAAGCTCGGATTCACCGATCAGTTTCTGGCCGGCTTCATGCGCGTGCTGGAAATGCCGCACGGCATTTTGCTCGTGACCGGCCCGACCGGTTCGGGTAAAACCACCACGCTGTACACGGCGTTGTCGAAACTCAACACCGCCGACGTCAAGATCATCACGGTCGAAGATCCGGTCGAGTACCAGATCGAAGGCGTCAACCAGATCCAGGCCAAGCCGCAGATCGGGCTGGACTTCTCGCACGCATTGCGCTCGATCGTGCGACAGGATCCGGACATCATCATGATCGGCGAAATGCGCGACCTGGAAACCGCGAAGATCGCGATCCAGTCCGCGCTCACCGGCCACTTGGTGCTCTCCACTTTGCATACCAACAACGCAGCGGGCGGCATCACGCGTCTGCTCGACATGGGCGTGGAAGATTACCTGCTTACCTCCACCGTGAATGGCATTCTGGCGCAACGTCTCGTGCGCCGTCTCGACCCCGCGCATCGCGAAGCGTATCCGGCGTTGCCCGAAGTCGTCGAAGAATTCGGCCTGCGCCGTTTCGCGCCCGAAGGCCCGGTGAACCTGTACAAGCCGGTACCGACGCCGCAGATGCCGACCGGTTATCACGGTCGTACCACGATCATGGAATTCCTCGTGATGAGCGATCCCATCCGCCGCCTCGTGATGCAGCACGGCGACATGGGCAAGATCGAAACCCAGGCACGCGAAGAAGGCATGCGCACGATGTACGAAGACGGACTGGTCAAGGCTATCGAAGGCGTGACCACGATCGAAGAAGTGCTGCGCGTGACGTCGGAATCGTGAGCCGCTGATGGCGCTTTATTATTACAAGGCGGTCTCCGCGGCGGGTGACACCATCGAGGGCCAGATGGAAGTCGCGTCGAACGACGATGTCGTCGCCAAATTGCAGGATGCCGGCAGCATTGCGCTGGATGTGCGCATGGCCGACAGCGGTGATAGCGGTGGTCTGGGCGGCATGTTCAAGCGCGCCGCGATGGGCCAGGCTGAGGTGCTGCAATTCACCCAGCAACTCGCGACCTTGCTTGGCGCGGGCCAGCCGCTGGATCGCGGTTTGCAGATTCTGCTCGACATGCCCGAGAACGAAAAAGCGCG
>JAYVTP010000398.1:0-3928 GCA_043788685.1 Pseudolysobacter sp.
ATGCGGCCAGCGCATGAGCGCCTCATAACCGACGACTTGCCCAGTATTTATCTTGCCGATGGGTTGCAACAATACTTCCATATCGCCTTGCCCCAGCGCTTCACGCAATTGCGCTTCGAGACGAAGTTTGGCGACGGCCGAAGTCACAACGGAGGCGCTCGGATCGGCGCGAACCGGATCAGCAATCACGTCCGACTCGAGCAGCTCCAGAGCGAATCGAAAGCACGAAAGTTGTCGCTGCAGCAGTTCACGCACAATCGGATCCGTATTGTCCAATCGCTCGACGATTTGCTCACGCTTGATAATTTGCAGTACGCAGTCCGTTGCCGCGATGGCCGTCAATCGCCGCATACCACCATCGGTCAATTCCATTTCGCCAAACATTTCGCCGTTGCCAAGACGGGCGACGCACACTTGTACGCCATCGTGGCGCAGGGAAATTTCGACACTGCCGCTCACAATCAGAAACGCATGCGCCGGCAGATCGCCCGGACGATATATCGATTCCCCACTCATTCGTGTAATGCGGTGCATGTCCATCAGCGCTAACGCTCACGACAAGACAGAAATGTACTTATACCACCCCTATAACTAAAACGGGGCCACATCAGTGACCCCGTTTTCTCTTGCTATGTATCAACTATATCGATGCCGACTAGGTTCAAGGGCATGTCGCAGTACAGGCAAAATTTGCTGTGCATGTTATCGGGTTAGCACCAACCGTAAACGTAGTCTTGGTCGGGGTACCAGTTACCGCCGTACAGCCGCCTGCCCAACCAGTGAACGTCGTGCCACCAAGGGCCGTTCCCGTTGCATTCGCGGTGATGGTCACATTCGTACCTTGATCAAACAAGTTCGGACAGCTCACGGATCCGGTGCCTTGGATACTGCAACCAGCAAGGATAGTGCTGTTATTGGATGTGCCGGATATGGTCAGGGAACCCTTAACTGGATTGACGTTTGGTACAACATTGGCATCGTTCGCGACAACGGTGACCAAGGCTGTTGGCGGCGCTGGGCAACCGGTAAGGGTCGGGTCGAGCAGGCACGAATTGATGCCGGTTACGTTGACTACAGCCGTGGCACCATCAGCGGCAGTGAATGTACATGTCGCCGTGAGGGGTGTTACCGGCTTGTTGAGACCGATACCGGTGATGGTAGTCTGACTCACGCCTGTAGTATTGGTTGGCGGCACCGTCGTGATGGAGGCGCCAGTAGTGCACACTCCATTAATCGCCACGCTCGAAATCCCATTGCCGTGATCATCGGTAAGAGTGAGTGTAAGCGTTGAGTTTAACGGGTTGACGAATGACGACGGCGAAGCTTGTAATACCGGCGTGCCGCCAACCGCGATCTTGACCGTTTTTTGCTGTCCATCTGCAGAGATAACCACGTCTGGTGCCGTTTTTCCGGCGCTGGTCAAACCGCTGGTTACGACAACACCCACTGCGCAGCCACTGGCATCGGTCGGGTTTGCGAAAATGCCGGCAGGCTGGCCGTCAATTGTCGCGCTACCGCTCCCGGTATTCTCAAACGCGAAGCCAATCACCTGCTGTGCCATCGGTTGACTGAGCGCATCGGTCACACAAACCAGAAGCGTCGTAGTGATGTTGCCGACGATACTGGACGGCGCCGATAGCGTAGCCGGTGCTACACCCGGATAACCGGATGCGGCCACTTCGCCCACTGTCTTCACGCCACTTGCTGTAGCGACGCTACCCTGTGCCCACACATAGGCATACTGGCCCAAGTGTGATGCGGCGTAGGTCATGAACGCGGTGGCGACACCCACCGAATTGGTCGCGGCTGTTGCGGTGATGTTGCCCGCTGTAGCGTGACCGATCACGTAAGGAATCACATCGTGGTTGTCTACTGAGACGCCCGTATCATCGTTCGGATTGAAAACTGAAGCCACGGTAAGCTGCGTATCAGTTGCAACCGACTGAATGATGCGCGAGCCTTCGAGATCGCGATTGCCTAGTGGTGCGGCGTAACCATCGAATGTTGTTGAATGACCGAACACCAGCAACGTGTCGCCTGGCCCTGCGCCACCGCCAGTGGTTTTGAAATGTCCATCGGTTGCCGTGAACAGCGTGCCGCTTTCCTGCGGATCGCCAAACCGTCCGGTGATCAAAAAGTTGCCATTCCCGAAATTGATGCTATTTTTCGCCGGCGCATCTATCAGGCCAAAATTGATCACGGTGCCGGGCAGTACGGGGTTTCCTGCGCGATCAGTTGCAGTAGCACTTTCAGTCACACTGTAGGTAGCATTCGGATCCGGTGGCGAGATGTTCGTGGTGTTTGTGCTCACTTTGCCGGATATCGAGTTGACCTTGAGTCCACTGACGATAGGTGAAGAAATGGCCAGGCTGAAAAGTTTTCCGTCCGACACATTCACCGTGATGGTTGAAGATATCGGATCCTGAACACCTTGGTCGACATTATTGTCGAAACGATCTGCCGTCGCTTTGATAATAATCGGGCCAGTTTGGGTGCCGGCGTTAAACTGCACGCTAGCGATGCCCGCCGTAGTATGGGTTTTTACGCTGGAGCTTTTTGCCGTGCCAACCACACTGAGACTCGCACCTCCCGGATTGGAGCCAACTATGTCAAACTGGATATTATTATAAGCAGTATTATCAGTAGGCGGGTTAGCCACCGGCACACCGGCTCCAGTTAGAACCAAGGCATCAATCGTTGAACTGCTGTTGCCACCCGATACTGATGTATATACGGCATTGGATTGTGCGGACAGCGAGACGCTCGCCGGTAATGGTGGCACAGTCGACACGACATTGACTGTAAGGCTGGCACTAATGGTCTGGCCACTTTCAGTATCCAGCGCAGTCACAATCAAAGTTGCTGTCCCCGGCGTACTTTGCGCGTGCACAAAAATGCTGCCTTGTCCGCCGGTGACGCTCACGGGGCCACTGCCAATTTCGGTCAGGAACTCGTTGCCTTCGGCGGTAGGCGGCGTCTTGGTCGCGCCGAGCCAAGGTGTACTTGGATCATCCAACGTCGAAAATGCCGCAATCAGCAGCGGTGCAATCGAGGTATTGTCTTTTTCCGTGCCCGTGATCAATTGGCCGTTCTGACCGCGACGCGTGATGGTCACTTCGCCCAAGTAGGGCGAACCAATGAAAGGGAATGCCCCTGGGCTTGGATTGACTGGCAGCGTTATACTGCTAGGGGTCAAGATCAGACGACTATCGGTAGTGCCGCCGCCTACGGTGATATCGAATGCCGCCGTGGCGGATCCAGAAGAGCTGGTTGCTGAGAAGACTAGGTGAGCGGTACCGTCATTTACCCCGCTACTGAAACGAAACGCGACAATGCCACCGATTGTCGTGCCGCTGGCGGTCGAGCCACCTGCTGCTGTGCCACTGGAAATAATACCTATCGATGCTGGGGTCAGCACAGCACTGACGCTGGTACCGTCAGTGGCCAACGAGCCATCGGATTTTTTAGCAGTAATGCTGATATCCACGAAATTATTTTTGGATATCGCGGTTTTCGCGGCTGCCACTGTAAGCGACGACAATTGTGGGATCGGTGGTGGCGGCTGAAATGCGCCACCGGACCCGCCACCGCCACCACAACTTGTCAGTGTCAGGGCAATCAGCAGCAAGCTGAGCTTGTTGATCAAGGCCTTCATTATCTGGTCTCCGTGCTCGCGTAAGGGTTGAATTCCACCACAGCGGGCGGGGGTTATTTGAGTGTATTGCTGAGGATGCGTGGAGTGACGAAGATCAACAGCTCCGCCTTGTTGTTTTGATCGGACTTGTCGCGAAACAATAGGCCAACAGCGGGCAAATCACCAAGAAACGGCACCTTGTTGACACTGTCTATCTTGGTTGCTTCATATACACCGCCGAGCACTACTGTTTGTGCATTGTCCACCAATACGGAGGTATTGATTTCGCGCGTG
>JAYVTP010000399.1:0-6306 GCA_043788685.1 Pseudolysobacter sp.
GCAAAACGCCGGTCGATCGAGCGCGCAAGCTATAATCGGCGCATGACTGAATCACCAACAACACGCATCCCATCGATCGCGCTGATCCTTATCGCCGCCTGTGCTTGCGGCCTCGGCCTGTTTGGCGCGCAGCGTTATTTCAGCGCGCCGAAACAACCGCAACTGCAGGCGGCATTGCTGTATCCGCAGCCGCGCGAAATTCCGGATTTCACTCTCGCCCAGAGCAACGGCAAGCCGCTGACCAAGGCCGACTGGCGCGGTCACTGGACGCTGATTTTCTTCGGTTACACCAGTTGCCCGGATGTCTGCCCGACCACGCTGGCCGTGTTCAAGCAGGCCTGGGCCGAACTCGTCAAACTCGGATTGAATAAGCGCATCCAGATCGATTTCATCTCGGTCGATCCACAGCGCGATACACCCGAGCAACTGAGCAAATACGTGACGTTCTTCAGCGCGGATTTCATCGCCGCGACCGGTAGCGACGAAGAACTCACGCGCATCACGCGCGGCACCGGCCAGATGTTCACGCGTGGTGTGGATGCGAAAGGCAATGTCGAGGTCGATCACAGCGCCTCGGTGGTGATCGTCAATCCGCAGGCGCAAGTCGCCGGCATGTTCCGTCCGCCGCTGTCGGCGCCGGTCATCGTTGCCGATCTGCAAACCTTGCTCAAGGCGGAGTAAACGACGATGAGCCCATCGGTTCTGTTGCAATATGTTCTGCCACATCGCGCGTTGTCGCGCGTGGTGTACTGGGCGACGCGCTGGCGCGTGCGCTGGTGGAAAAACCTGCTGATCCGGAAAATCGTGAAAAACTACGCGGTGGACATGAGCGAAGCCGCCGAACCGGATTGCACTGCCTACCCGAGTTTCAATGCATTTTTTACTCGTGCGCTGAAACCCGGGGCACGCTCGGTCGATGCCGATGCGCGAGCGGTGGCGATGCCGGCCGACGGCTGCATCAGCCAGCTCGGGGCGATCCGCGAGGGCCGCATTTTCCAGGCCAAAGGGCAGGATTACAGCACCACCGAATTGCTGGCCGATGCCGAGCGCGCCGCAATTTATCGCGATGGCAGTTTCGCCACGATCTATCTTTCGCCGCGCGATTACCATCGCATGCACATGCCGCTGAGCGGCACCCTGGTCGAAACTGTGCATGTTCCGGGGCGCTTGTTCAGCGTTGCGCCGTTCGCAGTGGAAGCCGTGCCGCGCCTGTTCGCGCGCAACGAAAGGCTGGTCTGTCACTTCGACAGCGAGCACGGCCCGTTCGTCGTCGTGCTGGTCGGTGCGATGCTGGTCTCCAGCGTCGAAACCGTCTGGCGCGGGCTCGAAATCCCGCCGTACAGCAACCGCATCATCACGCGCAATTATGAGGGCCGTGGTATCCAGCTCGAACGCGATATCGAACTCGGCCGTTTTAATATGGGCTCGACCGTGATCGTGTTGTTTCCCGCCGCGAGCATCACGCTTGAGCCCAGTCTGCAAGCTGCGCAGCCGGTGCGATTAGGCCAACGGCTGGGGATGCGATGTAACTAAATCGTTGAAGGAAACCACATGAAAAAGGTTTTTTTACTAACTCACGTTCATAAGCTTCCCAATAGCGAGGAAGATTTAAAATTTATTGGCGTGTACGCCACATTGAACGACGCAGAGGCTGCTGTTGAGCGAGCCAAGAAAAGAGCCGGATTTGCTGATTGCATCAATGGCTTTTTTATAGAATCGCACAATATTGGCGAAGATCAGTGGCTAGAGGGCTTCGTAACATGGACGCCATAAGCTAGCCCGCTGGATACGTCTGAATCTGATGTCGAAACCTACTGCGTGCAAACACTCACCTGCAGCACCTTGCCGGCGCGAATATCGGTATAGCCATTCGGCTTGATGTGATTGGCTTCGGCGAGCATGCGCGCATCGCGACAGCCGAGTTTGCGCGCAATCGCGCTGAGGGTTTCGCCACGGCGCACGACATAGGTTTGCGATGAGGTTTGCGCGGCGCGCGCCGGCGCTTTCGCCGCGATGCCGCGTGAGGCAATTACTGCGGCGGGCGTGCTCACTGGCGTGCTCAACACCGCGCTGTGCAGATCGCTGGCCAGCGTCATCCACAAGCCCGACATGCAGGATTTTTCATAGAGCGCGACCAGTTGCAGCGGCACGTTGATCGGCGTGCTCGCGGGCAGCACCGTGCGCGAATCGTAGGCCGGATTCATGTTGCGCAGCGTGCGAAACCAGCCGTCATGCAGGTTGCCGTCCTGGCCGAGGCATACCGCGAGTTCGGCCAGCGATGTGGCGTGTTGCAGGTTGATTTTGCCGGGCCGCGTATCGAGTTTCGGAAACTGCAAATTGTAGCGTTCGGGATGCAGGAACAACCACGCCGCGGCCAGCACCACCGGTACGTAATCGCGCGTTTCCGGCGGCAGCTCGTAATACACTTTCGGATCCCAGAAGCTCGCATCGGGCTTGCTCGCGGCGAGGCGCCCTACTCGCCCCTCGCCACCGTTGTACGCGGCGATGACAAACTCAAGATTATTGTTGAATACCGCGAGTTGTTCGTTGAGGTACGCCGCGTTGGCGCGCGCCGACAGCGCCGGATCAAAACGTTGATCGAAACCGTCGACCACACCGAGCCCGAAACGTTGCCCAGTGGCCGGCATGAATTGCAGCAAACCCGCCGCACCCGATCGTGACAACGCGTGCACCCGGCCGCCGGATTCCTTGGCCATGATGCCGAACAGCAGCGCTTCCGGCAGGCCGGCCTTCTGATACTCCGGCCACATCTGGTAACGCAGGTATTCGTAGTTTTCGTAGGTGTCGATCAGATTGGGACGCAACGAAGTCAACCACTCCTCGAGTGCGACCTTGACTGGGCCGTTCAACGTCATCACCTCGGACAAATCACGACCTTTCAACAACGTGATCGAATGACCGATTTCCGGCAGCGATTCGGATACCGGCGAATTCTCGCCCTGCGTGGTGGTGGCCTCGGGCGTGGTCGTCGATTGATCGCTCGCGGCAATCATGCTTTCGGGTGCGGGCATGCGTTCCAGCACGCTGCTGAACCGCTGCACGTCGCAGCCCTTGATCGCGGCGCAACGTTTCGCGGAATCCTGCACGTCGTCACGCGCCGCCTGCGCGTCTTTCAGCGCGGCGGCGGGATCAGCTTGCGGCGATGCCGTGGCGGCGTTGAAATTCTTGCTGTCGACATCCAGCCGCGCATACAAACTCGCCGCGGTTTCCACCGTGGGACGGCTCGGAACACGACGCGCACCACTATTGCCGGGCTGGCCTGCACAGCCAGCAAGTGCGGCGAAAATCGAACCACACAAAACCAAACGAAAATATGACATCAAGAAGGAGCTCTGAATAAAAATCGAGGAAGGGAAATTTCGCGACGCACGCATTTCGCGTTTTTTTCTGCGCCACTCGCGTCGTATCTGATCGCTCTGCGGAATAAAAAAGAATCGCTGACGCCAGCGCGGCAAGACCATGTCTGCAAGGTACACATGCATGCACCAACCGACAAGCATGGCGTGGCGCCGCCGTTCAGCGTACGTCAGGGCTTTGCGCCGCGTTTTGTGCGAGGGTCTGGGCCGCGGCAGCCATGCCGCGCCGCGTTACATGCGCGAAAACGCGAAACTGCGGCAGATGCAAATCGAACAGCACTGCGGTGATCACCGATGCGACTCCGCCGATCGGCGCCATGCCCATGAACATCATCGCGCGACCGCCGCGACCGCACGCATCGGGACACAGGGACTGAATCAACTGGGCATTTATTCAAAGCCGCCGATGAATACTTCATCGCCGAGGATTCTCTGCTCGAGCACATCGCTGATCGAAACCAGATTGCTCGCGTCACCCGCATACCGCACGCTGATCGCATGTGCGGCGACGCGCCCGATTAGGCCTGCCGTACTGCAACTCGCGTGCGCGCTGACGATGGCTACATTCGCGCAGATCAGCGTATTGCCATCGTAAAAATTCACCTTGCCTGAAGGTGCGGCGCCGCTCGCACTGAGGGTCACGGTGAAGCTGATGCTGTTGCCGGCTAGCGCCGGATTCAGCGATGAGGTCAATGTCGTATGGCTGACATGCAGACTACCGCCGCTGTCCGCAGTGGCGACAGTGAACAGCCGCGCGGCGAGAAATACGCGCGGTGTTTCAGTACCGCCGCTATCGCTTTGCGCAACACCGGCCACATACATTCGGCCAGCGTCGTCGAGCAGCATCGCGGTCGCGCCATCGGCGCCCGTGATCGAAAATTCCTTGCTGCCACCGCTGCCGAAATCGGTGAGCGGATTGCCGTTGCCATCGAACTTGGCGATCAGCAGATCGCTGCTGGTCGCGCTAGTGTTGAGTTGCGTACCGGCGCCATACAAATGTCCGCCCGCATCGATCGCCAGTGCGTCGAGCATGCCCCCATTGCCGCCGAAATTGCTCTTGATGCCGTTGTGGCCGAACGTGCCGACAAAGGTGCCGGTGGCGGCATCCAGCTTGACCACTGCGGAGACAAATATCGACACAGTGTCACTGATCGGCGTGCTGGTGCCGCCACCAAGATAAATATTGCCGCTGCCGTCGAGCAACGCCGCATTGAGAAAATCGTCATCGTTGTTGCCCAAGTCGAAAGTCCTGAGTCCGTTGTTGCCAAAAGCGATATTCGGCGCCGCGCTGACCGCGTCGATTTTCACGATCGCGAAATCGTAGTTTGCGCCGGTCGCATTAGAATGGGTTTCGCCAGCGAGAAACAGATGCCCGCTGCTGTCCAGCGCCATACTTTCAACATTGCTGAAACTGTTCGCGGCGGTGCCGAACGTGGCCATGCCGCCGATGCCAAACGCTGACACCAGATTGCCGTTGCCATCGAGTTTGGCCAACGCGAAAACCGCATCGGGTGTGCCGGCTTGGCCACCCACATAAATTTGCCCGGCGCCATCCAGCAACACCGCGAACGCGCGACTGTAGTTGTGCATCGGCAGGATTTTCGCGCCGTTGTTGCCGAAGCTGGCGACCAGTGCACCGCTGTCGCAGCTCACTTTCCAGATGCCGAACGACTCGACCGGTTGCGGATCGAACAGGATGGTGCTGCCGACGATAATCATATTGCCGTTACCATCGAGCGCGGCGGCATTGGCCGTGTCGAAATCGGTAGTGTCAATCATAGCGATGCCGCCATGACCGAAACTGGTGACACGATTGCCGTTGGCATCGAGCTTGATGATCTTGATCGCGGTATTGCCCTGCGAACTGCCGGCCGCGGCGGTCGAACAGAAACCGGTCGTGTACAAACTACCTTGCAGATCGCGCAGCAGTTTCACCGACATCAAGGTCGAGCCGGATAACGCGCAACCGATATCCTCGGTAAGCATCCCGTCGCCGGAAAAACTTGGATCGAGATCGCCCGGTAACGCGGCGCGGACGGTATTCGTTGCTGCAAAAGAGAGCAGCAGAAAAAAGAATCGCAAAGCATTCTGAAACGAAAACATGTGCAACCTCGTGCCGAATGGGGTTTTCTCTTGATGCGGAAAACAGCGGCAAGAAGTCTCATCGGCGCGCGGCTTCGCTCGATACCGCCGTGCGCAACGCATATGCGACCACGACACCCGCTACAATCGGTATCGGCACCGCAGTCTCGCGGCATCGCATGAGGTCGATCGCGTGAACGATATTCTGCTCGGCAAAAGTCTGCCCCTATCCGGCACCTCGGAAGTTTTTCTGCAGGCGCGTTACGCCAATCGGCATGGTCTGATCGCCGGCGCCACCGGCACCGGAAAATCGGTTTCGCTCACGGTGTTGGCCGAAGGATTTTCGCGGCTCGGCGTGCCGGTTTTTCTGGCCGATGTGAAAGGCGATCTAGCCGGCTTGAGCCAACCCGGTGTGGTCGGCGAAAAGCTCAAGGCGCGCCTCGATACGCTGGGCATCAGCAATTACACACCCGCGGCCAGCCCGGTGGTGTTCTGGGATATTTACGGCAAGCTCGGCCACCCGGTGCGCACCACGGTTTCGGAAATGGGACCGGCGCTGTTCGCGCGCCTGCTCGATCTCAACGACGTGCAATCCGGCGTACTCGAAATCGTATTCAAGCTCGCCGACGATCACGGCTGGCTACTGCTCGACCTGAGAGACCTGCGCGCACTGCTGACGTTTGCCGTCGACAACGCCGCCGATATTTCCAAGACGATCGGTCTGGTCAGTGCGTCTTCCGTCGGCGCCATCCAGCGTGCGTTGCTGTCGCTGGAACAGGCCGGTGGCGACATGTTTTTCGGTGAGCCGGCGCTCGATCTAGCCGACTTCATGCGCCAGGACATGAGC
>JAYVTP010000400.1:0-6170 GCA_043788685.1 Pseudolysobacter sp.
GAACGCCATCGAATCCGTCAACATGAGTCTGCGCAACGTGACAAAAAGCAGAGGCTCTTTTCCCCATGACGATGCCTTGATCAAACTGTACTATCTGGCACTACGCAATATCAGCAAGAAGTGGACAATGCCGATTCAAAACTGGAAATCAGTGCTGAACCGATTCACTATTCTGTTCGATGAACGTATGCCGCAGCAGTAACGATAATCCCCTTTACACAAAATCACCGACACCCTCTGGTTCACAGTTTTTCGTCTCGCCTGGATTGGCCCAAGCTTCGCTATCAGTGCATCGACATGCTGTATTGTCCGCAAACGCGCTGCTTCTGGGCCGCCGCGCGGCCGTTGTATCCTTGCCGTACCCGCCGTGCTAGCCGACAATACGCAGCTTGATAAGCCTTTGAATTCGCGATGATCGACCAGCAACGCTACCCGCGCCTCGCGCGCATCGACAGCCCAGCCAATTTGCGTGAGGTGCCGGAAACTGAATTGACCGCTGTCGCCGCCGAGTTGCGCGATTACCTGATCGAATCGGTCGCGCAAAGCGGTGGCCATTTCGGCGCCGGTCTCGGTTGCATCGAGCTCACCGTCGCCTTGCACTATATGTACAACACGCCAGACGACCGCCTCGTGTGGGATGTCGGCCATCAAACCTATCCGCACAAGATTTTGACCGGACGGCGCGATCGCATCGCTACGGTCAAGCAAAAGGATGGCATCGCACCTTTCCCCAAGCGCGATGAAAGTGTGTTCGATACCTTCGGCGTCGGTCATTCGTCGACCTCGATTTCTGCCGCGCTTGGCATGGCCATCGCCGCGCAGCGCAAAGGTGACAATCGCAAGGTCGTCGCTGTCATTGGCGATGGCGGCCTGACCGGCGGCATGGCGTTCGAAGCGCTCAATCACGGCGGTGATGTCGAGCCGGATATTCTGGTGGTTCTCAACGACAACCAGATGTCGATCTCGGAGAACGTCGGCGCGCTGACCAAGATGCTCGCGCGCCTGCTCGCGAGTCGCACTTTGAATCGCTGGCGCGAACGTGGCAAGCAGATGATCACGCGCGGTTCCTTCATGTATCGTTTCCTCAAGCGCTGGGAAGAACACGCCAAGGGCATGTTCGTGCCGAGCACCTTGTTCGAGGAGCTTGGTTTCCACTACACCGGCCCGATCAATGGCCACGACCTGCCGATGTTGTTGTCTACCCTGCGCACGTTGAAAGAGCTGAAAGGTCCACAGCTGCTGCATGTCATGACTACGAAAGGCAAAGGTTACGAGCGCGCCGAAGTCGACCAGATCGAATACCACGCAGTCGGTCCGTTTGATCCGAAACTCGGTATCATCAAGAAACCCGGCAGCGGCAAACTCACCTACACGCAAGTTTTCGGTGACTGGTTGTGCGACATGGCCAAGGCCGATGCGCGCTTGCTCGCGGTCACGCCGGCGATGCGCGAAGGTTCCGGTCTCGTGCGTTTTTCCAAGGAATATGCCGAGCGCTATTTCGATGTCACGATTGCCGAGCAGCATGCTGTCACGCTTGCCGCCGGCATGGCCTGCGAAGGTGCGAAGCCAGTCGTTGCGATTTATTCCACGTTCCTGCAGCGTGCCTACGATCAGCTGATTCACGATGTCGCGCTGCAGAATCTCGACGTGCTGTTCGCGATCGATCGCGCCGGCATCGTCGGCCCGGATGGCGCTACGCACGCCGGTAGTTTCGATCTGAGTTATCTGCGTTGCATTCCGAACATGCTGGTAATGGCGCCGTCGGACGAAAACGAATGCCGGCAGATGCTCAGCACCGGCTTCCAGTTCGATGGCCCGGCGGCGGTGCGTTATCCGCGTGGCAATGGTCCCGGTGTGGCGATCACGCAAGACCTCACTACCTTGGAAATCGCCAAGGCCGAGGTGCGTCGGCGTGGTGGTCGAGTCGCGCTGCTCGCGTTTGGGCCGTTGCTCGCGCCCGCGGAAATCGTTGGCGCTGAACTCGGCGCGACCGTTGTCAACATGCGTTTCGTCAAGCCTCTGGACGAGACTCTGGTGCTCGAACTCGCGCGTTCGCATAGCGCCCTGGTCACGCTCGAAGACAATACGATTGCTGGTGGCGCCGGCAGTGGTGTCAGCGAGTTGCTGGCTGCGCACGGTATCGTTACGCCGCTGCTCCATCTTGGTTTGGCCGACAGTTACCTTGAGCACGCCAGCCGCGAGCAATTGCTCAGCGAAGCCGGGCTGGATGCTGCCGGCATCCGCGTTTCAATCCTGAATCGCTGGCCGCAATTCGCATCCACGCAAACTGGCTTGCGTAACGCAGTTTGAGTTCGATGTGGGACACGTCGCCATCAAGCGTCATTGTGTGTGACGGCTAGCACTTGATCTACGCTGACTGCTTATTCGTCGCATAAAGTCATTCGTGCTGCTGTAGTTCATATGATTCGTGGTACTCGATGTGCAGCCTTTTTCAGTACGGTCGCAACCTCGACAAATCCTGATCTGCCGAGCACACCACGACGTCATCGAGGAGGCCGCAACGATCCATTTTCACGCCGTTGGCGGCAAGGTACGTGCCGATGTCTTCCGCGCTGCGATAAAGATACAGACGGCCGGGCACCGCGTGATTGCTGATCGCCTCGATCTTTTCTTGCGCGCAACCCTTGTGTGGCCGCGCGAGGTACGCGCTGTTGGTCGGACGATTTAGTTGCGCGGCAATCCATTCAATTTCGAGCTCGCTGAAATGCGTGCCCGGAATGCCTCGACCATACAAGGCGCCGCACTCGAACGATGGATATTGAAAGATATCCCGGTGCGCCGCGATCAGACCTTGCCATGCATCGACATGGATGTTCGGCGTGTTTGCCACCGCCGTGCCGGCGCGACGTGATGCCTGCATCGGTGCGACATCGGCAAGTTGCAGCAATGCGGCAATACACAGGATCAAACTACCGGCGCTCGAGCCGAAACGACGCAGGATCAGCACGATCAAAAATGCCGCGCAGGCATACAACGGCAACCAGGCAAAACGCCCCGATCCACGGAACGTGCTGAGCACGGCAATCAGCGATTCCGGCAGCGGAATGTGTAGCAGTTCGTGTTCGCCGAAACCGATGCGATTCGAGATCGCGAACAACAGCAGCAAGGCAAACATTATCGCCAGCGTGGCATGTCGATGCAGACTCGAAATTGCGCTGCGCCAGGCGGACAGGGCGAGCAACAACAGCAGCAATATTCCTGCGCCGAGATAACAGCCTCCGTCCCATTGATGGATATCCGGGATCGTCGGCGAGCGCGTGCCGAGCCATCCGCCCAGCGTAGTTTCGGCGAACGGCACGAACGGCGCGAGCAGGTTCAGGGAATACAATCCGTAATCGCCGTAGTTTTTGCCGGCGAAAAAAAATCCGCCGCAATAGCTCAGCGACAATCCGGCGATCAACAGCGTGGCGAAATATTGCGTTGCCTGCATCGTTGACAAACGTCGCATACGGCATTGATCGATCAGGCTGATACCGAACATCAGCCCGGCCATCAGCGCAAGATACGGATGCACCAGCAACGCCAACAGCGGCCATGCGCCGAAGATAATCCAGCCGCGCAGAGTGAGCCCGTCACGTTTGGTGCGCACGTAAATTTCGATGGCCGCGAGCAGGATGAATTGCGCGAGCAACGTGTTCTGGCCGATACGAATGAACAGCACGGGCGTGTAGCACAGCAGCACGACACCGGAAAAATGCGCGAGCGGCGTCATTACCTCCAACGTGCGCAACAGGCGCGAGGCGAACACGACCTGCAGCAGAAAACACAATGCCCCCCACAGTCCGATATAAATCGGCAACCAGCCGGTGGCTTGATACAGCAATTTTGCCGGCAACGCGAACAGCGGCAGACTGTCGGAAAGCAGTAGATTACTGCCTTCGGGCAGGTTGTAATTGCGCACATCGAACAACGGGAAATGCCATGCGTCGTGCGCGAAATACCACCAACCGATCTGCCCCTGCGCCACGTCGCCAGACAAATGCAGCCACGCCGGTCCGGTGCCGGTGATGTAACTCGGTGTGAACGTGAAAAAAACAAACAACAGCGCGAGAACTGCAATTCCGAGGTGCATCGATTGTGCGCGGATTTTTTCCATGATCATGCTCGGCACTAATTCAATCCCCTGATTTCGTGCCGCGGCTTTTACCCATCTTCCGCCTGTGACGCGGTCGCGTTGCTCAAGATCGCAGGAAGTGTACACATCCACAAATCCACTTTTGAGCAATAATGTGCGTATGTCAGCGGCCTGATCCAACCCATGTTCGAATAGCAGCCAGCTATCCGGTTTGACGTAGACGTGCGCGCCACAAATGATTTCGCGAATCGCATCCAGACCGTCCACGCCTGAAGCCAATGCGCCAAGCGGCTCGAAACGCAAGTCACCTTCGCCGAGATGATGATCGTTTGCTCGGATATATGGCGGATTCGAGACGATCACATCGAAACATTGCGGCTTGATCGCACCGAACCACGAGCCTTCGCAGAAACGGATATTGCCGATTCCCAATTGCTGCGCGTTGCCACACGCCACGGCGAGTGCGGCGCGGCTCAGGTCAGTCGCGACGACACGCGCTTGCGGACGTTCGTGCGCAAGCGCCAACGCGATCGCGCCGCTACCGGTGCCAAGATCGAGAATATCCACAATGTTGCTTTGTGGAATATGTAGCAGCGCTTGCTCGACCAGCAGTTCGGTATCCGCGCGCGGGATCAGCGTATCCGGCGTGACCTGCAATGGCAGCGACCAGAACTCGCGGTTGCCGGTCAGATACGCTATCGGCTGGCCCGCGGCGCGCGCCGCGAGCAAGCCGCGATAACGTTCGGCATGGCCTGCATCAATGTCATCGTCCGCATGTGCGAATAACCATGTGCGTGAAACGTCAAGCACAAATACGAGCAGGATTTCCGCTTCGAGTCGCGCTTCCGGCGTCGGCAATATGCGCGCTGCTTCGAGCAGCAACGCGCGTACCGTCGATGACTTTTTTTCGACCTCGCTCAACGCCCGGCCTCGCTGCCTGTGGTGTCGATCGGCGCGGTCGGCACGACTGTGGGTTTAGCCGCAGATTTCGGCAGAGCGCGCCAATATCCGCCGTTGCCATAAGCCGCAAAGCCGCTGCGCAGCCAGCCGATCAACGCGTTTGCCAGCCATAGCGCCCAAGCCAGCATCGCGAGTTTGTAGGCCCACATCGGCAACGCGATCGCACCGGCGCTCGGCAGCTCACCACTGGCAGAAAAATCGGTGAACCAGCGCAAGGCATGCGCCTGCGAACCATTGCCCGTAACTTGCATATCGGGTTCGCCGAGCAAGCCGTATGGAATAGCCGTGACTAGGCATAACAGCGCCGCGATGCTCAGTACGATCAACCCAAGTTGCAGCAAATTAAAGCGCAAATCGTTCAGTGCTGCGCCGTGTACTGCACGCCATTGCAAGGCCAGCAGCCACGCGACAACCACGGCCAGCGCCACCCACGAAAATGTCGAAAATCCGATTCCCAGCAATACCCACTGCCAGTACGCGAGCGGTGTGCGACGCAGCCGCGTCAACGCATATGCCAACGCTAGCATCAGCAGCAATTCGCCCCAATACAACACCGCCGGTCCGGTGCTCGGGCCGTGTACAAACAACACCCAGCGATCTTGCGGCAGATTTAACACCAGCTGCAGATTCGCCGCCGCCAGATGCAGATTCACAGCAGGCACCGCGTTATGCAAACCGAGTTCACTACTCTCGCGCCAGCGGATCGTGAAACGCTGTGCGCCGGGTGTGATCGGCAGGCTCAACTTGTTATCGCGCGGACGCAGATTTTGCGTCTGGCCGTCCTTGTCGACGCCGAGCACCTGCGCACCTGCGGGCAGATCAATCGCATGCTCGCCGCCGCGCGTGCTGCGCAGGTTCAACGTCATGCTGTGCTCGGATGCGTGCTGCGCGATATTGCTGTCGAGCGCGACCGAATCCAGGGCGATGCTGTCGCCGGCAATCGCTTCTGGGCGCGTCACTTTCACGGTCAAAGTTTCGCCCGGCAGCGGATGAAATTCGTGCGTCCAGTAATCGTCGGCGACAGCGGCTTGCGGCTGGGTTTCGGGCAGGCCAGAAAACTCGGCGTGCCACATCGGATTCACGGTGATTTTCCAGACCTCGGCGCGTTCGGTCA
>JAYVTP010000401.1:0-1657 GCA_043788685.1 Pseudolysobacter sp.
GGGCGCGAAATAGTGCTATTCGGACCGCCGGCACGATTCGCTGATTTGTCTTCGCGATGAACAGCATCGTCATCCAGCGTCGTGTGTTGCCTGGCTTCAGTCTGACCTTGGGCTACACGCTGTTATATCTCGCCCTGATCGTGCTGATTCCGCTCGCCGCGGTGTTCCTCAAAACCTTCAGCATGACTTTCGCGCAATTCGGCGCGGCGGTCAGCGCGCCGCGTGTGCTCGCATCGTTTCGTCTGAGCTTCGGTTTGGCGTTGGTGGCGGCATTCATCAACGCCGTTTTCGGCTTGCTGGTGACGTGGGTACTCGTGCGCTATCGGTTTCCCGGCCGACGCCTGATTGATGCGATGGTCGATCTGCCGTTTGCCTTGCCGACCGCGGTCGCCGGCATCGCGCTCACGGCGGTTTATGGGCAGAACGGCTGGCTCGGTGCGCCGCTCATGGCGTGGTTCGGTATCAAGGTCGCGTTCACGCCGATCGGTATTCTGGTCGCGCTGATTTTCATCGGCCTGCCATTTGTCGTGCGCACACTGCAGCCGGTATTGCAGGATCTCGAAACCGAAGTCGAGGAAGCCGCGTATTCGCTCGGCGCGACGCGCTGGCAGATTTTTGCGCGTGTGATTTTCCCGGCGTTGGCACCAGCGTTGCTGACCGGATTCATGCTCGCGTTTGCGCGCGCGGTCGGTGAATACGGTTCGGTGGTTTTCATCGCCGGCAACGTGCCGTTCGTCTCCGAAATCACGCCACTCCTGATCATCACCAAGCTCGAACAATACGATTACAACGGCGCCGCCGCGATCGCGGTAGTGATGTTGCTGGCGTCGTTTGCCTTGCTGCTGAGCATCAACGCCGCGCAAGCGTGGATGCGTCGCCGCAGCGCCAAGGATGCCAGCTGATGTCCATTCCTGCGCCCATGATTGCCGCCAGGCTCAGCCCGCGCGCACGCCATGCGAACCATCTGCGCATTGCGCCGACATTATTGATCCTGCTCGCGCTGGTCTATCTCGCCGTGGTTTTGCTGGTGCCGGCGACAGCGGTTTTTGTCGAAGCGCTGGGCAAGGGTTTCGCGTATTACTTCGATGCGATTCGCGAGCGCGAAGTCTGGGCATCGATCAAGCTCACGCTCATCACCGCGGCGATTTCAGTGCCGCTGAATCTGGTTTTCGGCGTCGCCGCGGCGTGGGCAATCACCAAGTTCCAGTTTCGCGGCAAGGCCTTGTTGCTGACCCTGATCGATCTGCCGTTCACCGTGTCACCGGTGATTTGCGGCTTGATCTACGTGCTCGTGTTCGGCCTGCAAGGGTGGCTCGGGCCGTGGCTCAACGAGCACGACATCAAGATTATTTTCGCTGTGCCGGGCATCATCCTCGCGACCTTGTTCGTGACGTTTCCGTTCGTCGCGCGCGAGCTGATTCCGCTGATGCAGGAGCAGGGCAGCGACGATGAAGAAGCAGCCTGGATGCTCGGCGCGGGCGGTTGGCAGATATTTTTTCGCGTGACCTTGCCCAACATCAAATGGGCGCTGCTGTACGGCGTGTTGTTGTGCAACGCGCGCGCGATGGGCGAGTTCGGCGCAGTGTCGGTGGTGTCCGGCCATATTCGCGGATTGACCAATACCATGCCACTGCAAATCGAGATCATGTACAACGAA
>JAYVTP010000402.1:0-12289 GCA_043788685.1 Pseudolysobacter sp.
GTGGCGCGACCTGGAATTACCAGTAGCTGCGGAACTTGCGCTGCGTTAAGGTTATCCAAAGCGAACTTGAATTCGGGCTTTGCATGCGCATTAAAACTCTTTTTCCCGCACTCGCAGTCTTTGCCTGCAGCCTGCTGGCCGGGATTGGCCCTGTTCGCGCGGCTGACGTGAATCTGCCGAACATCGGCAGCTCAGCCGGTGAAATCCTGTCGCCGGAAGAAGCGCGCCAGTACGGTGCATCAATGCTGCACGAAATGCGCTCGTTGAACATGGTGCTCGACGATCCGTTACTGGTCGCTTACATCAATGCGCTTGGCTATCGTCTGGTCGCGCATAGCGACAAACCTGATCAGGCGTTCATCTTTTTTCTGGTGCACGACGACATCATCAATGCATTTGCTGCGCCGGGCGGTTTTATCGCGGTGTATACCGGCCTGCTGGTCACGACGACGACCGAAAGCGAACTCGCCGCAGTGATAGCGCACGAGATCGGTCATATCACACAAAACCATCTGGTTCGCGCGTTTGAGGATGCCCAAAAAGCGACACTGCCGATTGCACTGGCTATGCTTGGCGCGTTGATCGCCACGCGTGGCGGCAGCGGCGACGCCGGAACCGCGGCGATCGTCAGCGGCATGGCGGCGATCCAGCAGCGCCAGATCAACTTCACCCGCAAAGACGAAGTTGAAGCCGATCGCATGGGCATACAAACCCTGGCCCGCGCCAACTTCGATCCGAATGCGATGGCCGGATTTTTCCAGCGCATGCAGCAGGCATTGCGCCCCAGCGACGATGGCGAGGTGCCAGAATTTTTGCGCACCCATCCGGTGTCCACGTCACGCATCAGCGACGCCAAATCGCGCGCCGAATCCTTGAGCAAGGAAGTCGCGAATCGCAGTCCATTGCTGGAAAGCAGCGCTGGTCGCGCCGCGCCCTCATCTTCATGGCTATTGCTGCAACCCGGGCAAGCTGGAAAGAATCCGCTTGCTTATGGCGCCGCCACGCATGTCGATCCACCCCATGATCGCGAGGTTTCACAACGCTATTACGAACTCATGCGCGAGCGCGTACGCGTGCTGACCGCGATTAATCCGAATGCGATTCTCGGTTATTACAGCGACAATCTGCGCGACAATCCCAGCTTCGACACCACCACCAATCGCTACGGTTATGCCTTGGCATTGCTGTACGCGCATCAGCCGGAAAAAGCACTGGCGCAGATGCAGAAACTCGGTGCCGCACAACCCGATCAATTGGTATTCCAGATCGGCATTGCGCAGAGCGAATTCTCGTTCGGCAGGCGCGATGCAGCGCTGAAACGTTATGCCGAGCTCGAAACCAACTATCCGCGCAATCGCGCGCTCGCATTGATGCACAGCGATGCCCTGTTGCAACAGGCGGATGCCGACAGCGCGCACAAAACCCAGGAATTATTGCGTCCGTTGCTACTGGACGAGAGTGATGATCCAAGTATGCAGACCAATTTTGCGCGCGCCTGCGAGCTCGCCGGCGACAAGATTCGCGCCGGTCAGGCGTATGCCGAGGCCGCCTTGTACAGCGGGCATGTCGAGGATGCATTGAACCAGCTCAAGGCGCTGACCAGTCGCGCCGATCTGGATTATTACCAGCGTGCGCGCATCGAGGCGCGCATCACCGAACTCACGCCGTATGTTTTGGAACTGCGCCGCAAGCACATCAAGCCGGATGCGCAAGACGCCAAACGGCAAGGCTTGCGTGCCGGATTGGGCCGTGACAACGATGCGACCGAGCGCGACTCAAGCACCACGAACTCACACAAATCCTCGACCACGTTCTGCATCGGCGCCAACGCTTGCACCCCGCTGTCATCCGAGCGTAACAATTAACCGCTGCAATAGGGATGTCACAAAACGCGGCAGCCTGTCGCGCAATCAGTCGGTGAGCCTGTGCAAAGACAATTCCTGATCGTCAAGGACGAGTCCGCCGGGGCAAACAATCGCTGCAATTGGCATGTCATGCAACACGACGCCTCCGTCGCATAGCAGTTATCAACTAACGTCATGGTGAGCTTGTGCAAAAACATATTCTGATCGTCGAAGACGAACCCGCCATTGGCGAAATGGTTGCCTTCGCCCTGCGTAAAGCAGGCATGGATTCGACGCATGCGCTGGATGCGCGCACCGCACAAAACGCCATCATGGAACGCGTACCCGATCTGATCCTGCTCGACTGGATGCTGCCGGGCATGAGCGGCATCGATCTCGCACGACGCCTGCGCAAGGAAGATCTCACTCGCGAAGTGCCGATCATCATGCTCACCGCGCGCGGCGAAGAAACTGATCGTGTCAGTGGGCTGGATGCTGGTGTCGATGACTATGTGGTCAAGCCGTTTTCCACACGGGAGTTGCTGGCTCGCATCAAGGCGGTGATGCGCCGCACGCACGGCGATGAAGCCGACGGCGTGATCGAACTCGGCGGCATCACCATCGATAGCGCCGCGCATCGGGTTTTTGCAAATGGGCAGACCGTGCAAATTGGCCCGACCGAATATCGCCTGCTGCATTTTTTCATGACCCACGCCGAGCGCGTGTATTCGCGCAGCCAGCTGCTCGATCACGTTTGGGGCGGCAGCGTTTATGTCGAGGAACGCACCGTCGATGTGCATATCCGTCGCCTGCGCAAAACCCTCGAACCATTCCGTAGCGATGGCCTGGTGCAAACCGTGCGCGGCGCCGGTTATCGTTTTTCCACCAGCCTTTGAGCGCAGACACGGGCAAGGCTGTGGCGCATCATTGCCGCATGCCAAACACGTTCTGCTGCCATAGCGCGATGCCATTGCTCGAAGTGACGGTTTGTCATGGCACTTAGTCGCGCTTGGCAATTCAGTTTGTGGCGACTGCTCGGCCTGATCGCGGTGGCGGCGGTGTTCGGCTGGTGGCTGAATGCATTGGCATCGTGCCTGCTGATGTTGTTCGCGGGTTATCTCGCGGTCACGTTATGGAATCTGCACGGGCTGGAAACCTCGCTACGTCTGCAACATCGTTTCCCGCCAGCGGAGGGCTGGGGTATCTGGGGCGAATTGCATGACCTCCTATCGCGCCGTCAGCGCTCGGAGTTCGTGCGCAAACGTCGCTTGGTCGGCCTGCTGCGCGCATTTCGCGATGCCGCCACGGCGCTGCCCGATGCGACCGTGGTGCTCGACAATGCGCAACGCATACTGTGGTTCAACGTGGCCGCCACACGTTTGCTCGGACTCAAATATCCGCAGGACATCGGTGGCTATTTCAGCAACCTGGTGCGTGCGCCACGAGTCGCCGAATGGCTTGCTGACGGCGCGGCAGCCGAACCACTGGCCGATGTGCCCTCACCGCCCAACGATGCGATTCGCCTGAGCCTGCGCATGATTCCGTACGGTAGCGAACAATCCCTGCTGGTCGCACGCGACATCAGCAACGTGATGCGACTGGAGCAAGTACGCCGCGATTTTGTCGCGAACGTCTCGCACGAATTACGCACACCACTGACCGTGGTGCATGGTTATCTGGACATGCTCGAACCCGAGCAAATGCCCGAGTGGGACTCTATTCTGCGCGAATTGCGCACGCAGTCGCGGCGCATGACCCAGATCGTCGAAGACCTGCTCACGCTATCGCGCCTCGAAGCGCAAGAAAGCCTGCCCGAAGAACGAGTCGTGATGCATTCTTTGCTGCTCACGCTCAAGCGCGAAGCCGAAGGCCTGAGCCAGGGCAAACATCGCATCACGCTCGATATCGGCAGCGAACACGATCTGAAAGGCTCAGCCAAGGAGCTACACAGCGCGTTCTCGAACCTCATCACCAACGCCGTGCGCTACACGCCCGCCGGCGGACGCATCGCGATTCGCTGGAGCGACGAAGAACACGGCGGACGCTTCGCCGTAATCGATACCGGTCAAGGCATTCCGCCGCATCATATTCCGCGCATTACCGAACGTTTTTATCGCGTATCCACCAGTCGATCGCGCGAAACTGGCGGTACCGGACTCGGACTTTCGATTGTCAAGCATGTGTTGAACCTGCATCACGCGCGGCTCGAAATCCAGAGCGAAGTCGGTGTCGGCAGCACGTTCATGTGTCTGTTTGATCGCGAACATCTGCTCGCGCCGCAATCGCTTACCGAGGACGCATGAGCTCGCGCCTGCTGCTATTGCTGAGCTTGTTACTGAGCTGTGCGCATGGCGTCGCTGCCCCGGCAGCAGCCGCGCTGAGCGGTACGCTGACCAGCGTCGGTTCGGACACGCTCGGCAATCTCATGGCCCGCTGGGCTGAGGCCTTCCAACAGCTTCATCCCGGCGTGATCGTGCAGGTGCAAACCCCCGGATCATCCAGCGCGCCGATCGCGCTTACTGCAGGCGCGGCGAGCTTCGGCGCGATGAGTCGCGAGATGCACGCCGACGAACTGCAACGTTTCGAGCAGCGTTATGGTTATGCGCCGACGCGTATTGCGGTGGCGCAAGATGCGATCGTGGTATTTGTGCATCCGGACAATCCGCTGCAATCGCTGCGTCTGCTCGATATCGCGGCGATTTTCGGCGAAGCCGATGCGTGTTCGTCGTCAGCGCCAGGAACCGAGCAGCACCGCATCGAACATTGGAGTGATCTCGATATGCTCGATGCCAGTGTCGCTGCGCAACGCCTGCTGCGCATTGGTCGCAACGGCGTTTCCGGCACGTCGGCCTACTTCAGCGTAGCCACATTGTGCGGTGCCGATTATCGCGCGGACATCGTGCAGTTACCGGGCTCCGGCGCGGTGGTAGCGGCCGTTGCGCAACACACGAATGCGATCGGCTATTCGGGCATCGGTTATATCAACGCGCTGGTCAAACCGTTGGCCTTGAGCACGACCATGCACACGCCAGCGGTGAGTCCGAATAACCAGACGATCGAAAATGGAACCTATCCACTAAGCCGCTCGTTATATCTTTATTTCAACATGAAACCTGAAACTGCGCCGTCGGTCTTGCTTGCGTCATTTTTCCGCTTCATCCTGTCCGCCCCCGGCCAGGGTATCGCGACCCGCGAAGGCTTTCTCGCGTTATCCGCCGAGCAGCGCACGGCACAATTGACCGCGCTGCATCTGGCGCAATAAATCCACAGGAATTTGCATGAACCGCGCCCCCGAACTCGAACGCGATCTCAAAGATCCCAGCCTCTACATCAATCGCGAACTGGCGCAGCTCGAATTCAATTTTCGCGTGCTCGCACAGGCGCAAGATCCGGGTGTGCCGCTACTCGAGCGGCTGCGTTACCTGTGCATTTCGAATAGCAATCTCGATGAATTTTTCGAAGTGCGCGTGGCCATTCTGCGCCAGCATTTCATCTTCGGTGACGCGGTCGCCGGCGCCGATGGCCTGAGCCCCGCCGAGGTGCTCAATCGCATTCGCACGCGCACGCTGGAACTCGTGCGCGTGCAGTACGATTGCTGGAAAGACATGCTGCTGCCGGAGCTCGAACGCGAGGGCATCCGCTTCGTCATGCGCGAGCAATGGACGGCCAAACAGCGGCGCTGGCTACAAGGTTATTTCCGCGACGAGATCCTGCCGGTGCTGTCGCCGCTCGGGCTCGATCCGGCACATCCGTTTCCGCGCATTCTCAACAAAAGCCTGAATCTCGCGGTGATCCTGAAAGGCAAGGATGCGTTCGGCCGCGAGGGCCACATGGCGCTCGTACGCGCGCCGCGCTCGTTGCCGCGCATCATCCGCATGCCGACCGAAGTCGCCGAAGGGCCGTACGATTTTGTGTTCCTGTCGAGCATCCTGCAGGAATTCGTCGATGAAATGTTCCCGGGCATGCAGGTCAAGGGTTCGTATCAGTTTCGCGTCACGCGCAATAGCGAACTCGTGGTCGACGAGGACGAAGTCGAGAATCTTGCGCTCGCCTTGCGCGACGAATTGCTCGGTCGCGGCTTCGCCAAACCGGTGCGGCTGGAGATTGCCGAAAGCTGTCCGAAATCGCTCGCGAAAACCCTGATGGCCAACTTCGAACTGTCCGACGCCGAGGTGTATCGCTGTGCCGGACCGGTGAATATCAATCGCATCGTCGCGATCTACGACCAGGTCGATCGACCCGACCTGAAGTTTCCGAAATTCATGCAAAGCGTGCCGCACGCCGTGCATGTCGATCGCAATTTGTTCGACTCGATCAGCATGGGCGATATCCTGCTGCATCATCCGTACGAATCGTTCAACGCGGTGATCGAACTGGTCAAGCAGGCGAGTCAGGACGTCGATGTACTCGCGATCAAGCAGACCTTGTATCGCGTCGGCAACAATTCGCCGCTGGTGGATTATCTGATCGAAGCCGCGCGCGCCGGCAAGGATGTCACGGTCGTCATCGAGCTGCGCGCGCGCTTCGACGAAGAGGCCAACATCAGGCTTGCCAATCGCCTGCAGGAAGCCGGCGTGCAAGTGGTTTATGGCGTGGTCGGCTACAAGACTCACGCCAAACTGCTGCTGATCGTGCGCCGCGAAAACGGTCGCCTGCATCGCTACGTGCATCTCTCGACCGGCAATTACCATCAGGTCACGTCACGCATCTACACCGACTTCGGTCTGATGACCGCGCACCCCGATATCTGCGAAGACGCGCATAAATTGTTCCAGCAACTCTCCGCACTCGGGCCGGTGATCAAGCTCAAATGCATCCTGCAATCGCCGTTCACGCTGTACAAGGGAATCATGGACAAGATTGCGCGCGAGTCGGCTCATGCGCGCGCCGGCAAACCCGCGCGCATCATCGCCAAGATGAATGCATTGAACGAGCCGGGCGTGATCGAGATGCTGTACAAGGCATCGATGGTCGGCGTGCAGATCGACTTGATCATTCGCGGCGCGTGTACGTTGCGTCCGGGCATTCCGGGTATCTCGGAAAACATTCGCGTGCGTTCGATCGTCGGCCGTTTTCTCGAACACAGCCGCGTCTACTGGTTTGCCAACGACAACTCGCCGGAAATTTATTGCTCCAGCGCCGACTGGATGGAACGCAATCTGATGCGTCGCATCGAAACCTGCTTTCCGATCCTCGATCCGCAACTGGCGAAACGCGTTTACGACGAAGCACTGGAAAATCACCTCGTCGACAACACCCAGGCATGGGCGCTGCACGCGAGCGGCGAATACGAGCGTCTGTCGCCCGGCGAAGACATGCCACATTCATCGCAGCAGGCATTGTTGTCGAAAATCTGCAGTCCTTGAGGAACCTGTTGCCGGAACCATAGCGTCGACTTTTTTTCTCGTCATTCCAGCGCAGGCGGAGGCGCTTTTTTGGCTTCCCGCGTTTTATGTTTTATGTTTTTCACTTCCTCGCCGCAAGCACTGCCTCTCGATCCAATGCCATGTCACAATCCGCCGCTGTAGTCAGTGATCGCAGGAAACCAAAGCGTGCCCGAAGGTAGTCACAGCGAGATCCGCAACGGCGAACTCATCGCCGCAGTGGACATGGGTTCGAACAGCTTCCACATGGTGGTGGCGCGATATGAGCACGGTCAATTGCGCGTGATCGACCGACTGCGCGACAGCGTGCGTCTTGCCGCTGGTTTGAAAGCCGATGGCAGCCTGGATGCCGAACGCCTGCAACGCGCACTCGATTGTCTGGCGCGATTCGGCCAGCGCCTCAGCGCGTTGCCCGAGCATCGTGTGCGTGCGGTCGCGACCAACAGCGTGCGGCGCTTGCGTTTTCCGCAGGAATTTCTTGACCCGGCCGAAGCGGCGCTCGGGCACGCGATCGAAATTGTTTCGGGCCGCGAAGAAGCGCGCCTGATTTATCTTGGCGTGGCGCATGCGTTGCCGGACGCGCCGGGTCGGCGACTGGTGATCGATATCGGCGGTGGCAGCACCGAGTTCATCATCGGCCAGGGATTCGACGCGCTCGAAAAAGAAAGCCTGCAAATGGGCTGCGTCGCCAGCACCTTGCGCTTTTTCGGAGACGGCAAACTCACGCCGAAACGCTGGCGTCAGGCGCAGACCGAAATCACGGTGGAGCTGCAGCAGTTTTCCACCGATTACCGCAGTCACGGCTGGAGCGAAACGATCGGCTCATCGGGCACGATCAAGGCGATCAGCAACATCGTGCAAGCGGCAGGCTGGTGCGAAAGCGGCATCACTCGCAGCGCGTTGCAGCGGCTGGTCGATACCATGCTCAGCGCGGGCAGCCTCGATAATCTGCGCCTGTCCGGGCTCAGCGACGAACGTCGCGGCGTGATCGCCGGCGGCGTATCGATCCTCGAAGCGAGTTTCAACGCGCTCGGTCTGCAGCACATGCAGGTCTGCGATACCGCGATGCGCGAAGGCCTGTTGTACGACATGATCGGGCGATCGCAGCATCGCGATCCGCGCACCGCCAGCATTTCCGCGCTCGCGCTGCGCTACGCCACCGACAAGGCGCAGGCCGAACGCATCGAGAAAACCGCGCTCGCACTTTACGAGGAAGTCGCGGGCAAATGGCAGTTCACGCATGCCGAACATGATTGGCTGCTGTGGTCCGCGCGCATCCATGAAATCGGACTGGCGATCGCGCATAGTCAATATCATGTGCACGGTGCCTATATCGTCGAAAATTCCGATCTACCCGGATTCAGTCGACAGGAACAGCAAGTGCTGGCGGCGATCGTGCGCAGCCATCGACGCAAGCCCGATCCGGCGATTTTCCAAGCCCTGCCGGAGCGTCTGCGCGTATCGGGCATGCGTATCACCGCGTTGATCCGACTCGCGGTATTGCTCAACCGTTCGCGCGCCGCTGACGCGCTGCCGCCGCTCGAACTCGGCGTCGATGACAAGCAACTGACGCTGAAGTTACCGCATGATTGGCTCGATCAACATCCGCTCAGCCGCGCCGATCTGGAACAGGAACGCGATTACCTCAAGCATCTGGACATCAAATTGCAGGTGCGCGCGAACGAGCGTGATGTCGCTTGAGTCCATGCGCGTGAAGTAGCGCGTCAGCGTTGCGCATTCAGCGGTGTTATCGCCGCACGCGAGCAGCTATCATGGCTGTCCTTATCCACACACCGCATGGAGTCCAGCATGCTCAAGCAGCTTTTGTTAGTCCTCGCTTTCGCCGTCAGCCCCGCCCTCGCCGCCGACCAGGCTGCAGCGCCGACGAAAGCCGTTACCGCACCTGCGCCGGCCAAGGCAGCAGCGAAACCTGCGGTCAAACCCGCCGACGCCACAAAACCGGCTGATGCCAGCAAGAGTAGCGGCAATCCGAAAGTGAAATTCACCACGAGCCTCGGCAACGTCACCGTCGAGCTGTATCCGGACAAGGCGCCGAAAACGGTCGAGAATTTTCTGCAGTACGTCAAGGACGGTTTCTACAGCGGTACGGTTTTCCATCGCGTGATTCCGGGTTTCATGGCGCAAGGTGGCGGCTTCAGCAAGGATCTGCAGCAGAAGCGTACGCGTGCGCCGATCCACAACGAAGCCAACAATGGCTTGTCGAACCTGCGCGGCACGCTCGCGATGGCGCGCACTGGCGACCCGCATTCGGCCAGCGCACAATTTTTCGTGAACCTGGTCGATAACCAGCGTCTCGATTACGTCAGCGAAACGAATTGGGGTTATTGCGTGTACGGCAAAGTTGTCGCCGGCATGGATGTCGTCGAGAAGATGGCAGCCGCGCCAACCGGTCCGCAGGGTCCGTTGCCAAGCGATGTGCCGACCACGCCGATCGTGATCGAGAAAGCCGAATTGGTGAAATAAGCGGGCTACATTTCTTGCGCTGAAACCCGAACCGCCGATCCTGCATGACGCAGACCGGCGGTTTTTTCTTTGCTGGATAAAACTCATGAGCAAGCTGTTCATTTCCGACCTGCATCTGGATGCAAGCCGTCCACATATCACCGCGCTGTTCCAGAATTTTCTTGGCTGTGAAGCGCGTGATGCGGATGCGCTGTATATCCTCGGCGATCTGTTCGAGAGCTGGATCGGCGATGACGATGATGCCGAACTCGCAACCCAAGTCGGTGGTGCATTGCGCGCGCTCAGCGCTGCCGGTGTGCCGGTGTTCTTCATGCATGGCAATCGGGATTTTTTGCTGGGCAGCGGTTATGCCGAGCGTGCCGGAATAAAACTGCTGAGCGATCCGGCAGTGATCGATTTGTACGGCGAAAAAACATTATTGATGCACGGCGACACCTTGTGTACCGACGATCAGGCCTACCTGAGATTTCGCGAGCAGGTGCGCAATCCGATTTGGCAGCAAAATTTTCTCGCACAGCCGCTCGCAGTCCGGCGCGAGTTCGCAGCACGCGCGCGCGCCGAAAGCCAACGGCACACCGCCAACGCAAAACCCGACATCATGGATGTGAACACGACGGCGGTAGACGCGATCCTGCGCGAATATAGCGTGCATCGCTTGATTCATGGCCATACCCATCGGCCGTTTGTGCATGCCTTAAAAGTCGATGGTGAAACCGCGAAGAGGATCGTGCTCGGCGATTGGTACGAACAGGGCAGTGTGTTGCGTGTGGATGCCGCTGGCGCGCGACTTTCCAAGCTAATGCACGGAAACTAAAAGTTCCGTTATTCCAGCGCAGGCTGGAATGACGAGCAAAGACATATTTGGACGTGTAATTACCCACTGCGGCTTACAAACGCTGCAGGAGAAATTCCGCGAGAATCAGATCGGCCGACGTAGTCACCTTGATATTGTCTTCGCTGCCTTCAACCAATAGCGGCCGTATGCCGAAAAGCTCCATCGCCATCGCCTCATCGGTCACGGCGATATTTTCCGCATTCGCTTTTTGCAAGGCCGCACTCAGCGCGCCACGGCGAAACATCTGCGGCGTCAATGCACGCCACAGCGCAACACGCGATTCAGTCTGCATCACGAACTGATCGGCTGCCGCACGCTTCAGCGTATCGCGCACCGGACACGCGAGTAATCCGCCCTCGCCTGCTCCGGCTTGCGCAATCAAGCGCGACAGGTCGATGTGCCGCAAACACGGCCGCGCCGCATCGTGTACAAGTATAAAATGTTCACTTGTGACCTGTGGCGGCAAGGCCAGCAAACCGGCCAGAACGGAATCGGCACGCTCGTCACCACCGATCGCAGTCAACACCGGTTTGCCGTACAGAATGGTGATGCCGGGCCAATGCCGATCATCGGGCGCGAGCACCACGACCAGACCGGTGATTTGCGCATGTGTCGCAAGACGTTCGAGCGTGCGCAGCAGCAACGACTCGCCGGCCAGACTCAAATACTGTTTCGGGATTTCACCACCAAAACGCGCACCGCGACCAGCGGCGGGAACGATGCACCACAGCGCAGAATTTGTAGTCGCAGTCGGCGGCACTTTATTCACAATTCAAGCTATCGACCGAGATTTTTTGACTTCACTTGCCATTGCCATCGGCCTTTTCCGGTACCGGCGTATTCGGCGCGACCACTTGGTAGAACGTCTCACCAGGCTTGATCAACCCCAGCTCCGAGCGTGCGCGCTCTTCGACCGCCTGCTTGCCGGATTTCAGATCGTTGACCTCGGCCGAAAGCGCCTCGTTGCGTTGCTTGAGGCGCTCGTTTTCGCGGGTCTGCTCGGCCACCTCTTCGCGCAGGCGCCGCACCTCACGCATGCCGCCGTGCCCCGTCCACAGCCGCACTTGCAAAGCCAGCAAGAGGATCAGCAGAATCAGGGCAGCGTAGCGCAGCACCGTCGCGACTCGTGATTATCCGCGGCGAAACATCGGCAGATTCGCAAACGCGTTGCGGCCCGAATACGCTGCCGCGCTGCCGAGAGCTTCTTCGATACGCAGCAACTGGTTGTACTTGGCGACACGATCGCTGCGACACAACGAGCCAGTCTTGATCTGCGTGGCTGTGGTCGCCACCGACAAATCCGCAATCGTCGTATCCTCGGTTTCACCCGAACGATGCGAGATCACCGCCGAGTATTTCGCTGCAGCGGCCATCGCAATCGCATCAAGGGTTTCGGTCAAAGTACCGATTTGGTTGACCTTGATCAGGATCGAGTTGGCGATATGTTTGTCGATGCCTTCCTGCAGGATTTTGGTGTTGGTGACGAACAGGTCATCGCCGACCAGCTGCACGGTTTCGCCGAGTTTTTCGGTCAGCAATTTCCAGCCATTCCAGTCATCTTCGGCCATGCCGTCTTCGAGCGTGATGATCGGATATTTCGCACACCAGCCGGCAAAGAAATCGGTGAGCTGCGCCGAGCTCAGACGCTGGCCTTCGCCATCGAGATGGTACAAACCGTCCTTGTAGAATTCCGAACTCGCGGCATCAAGGCCGAGATAGATTTCCTCGCCGATCTTGTAGCC
>JAYVTP010000403.1:0-2305 GCA_043788685.1 Pseudolysobacter sp.
GTGCCGAGTCGCAGCAATACGATCGACGGCATCAACATGACCCAGTTTCGCGAGACCACGGCCGGCGGCGAAAGCGGCAATATCGCGCCCGATCCTGACGATCCCGATGTGATCTACGGCGGCACTGTCGAAAAGCTCGACCTGCGTACGCAGCAAACGCAGGATATCGATCCGACTTTCGCTTTTCCTGATCATCACCGCAGCGTCTGGACCTTGCCGCTGACGTTTTCGCATCGTGACGACAAGGTGCTGTATTTCGCCAACCAGCGTTTGTATCGCACCGAGGACAAGGGCGAGCACTGGCTGCAGATCAGTGCCGATCTGACGCGTGAAAATCCTGCGGTGCCGAAAACGCTGGATGGACCGACTATCGCCAACAACGAGCAACTCGGGCCGCGTCGTGGTGTGATTTATGCGATCGCGCCGTCGCGCCTGGTTGATCACGATATCTGGATCGGCACCGACGATGGCTTGATCTGGCGCACGCGCGACGAAGGCCAGCACTGGAGCAATATCACGCCCAAAGCACTCGCCAGTTGGGACAAGATCGGCATCATCGACACCTCGCATTTCGATGCCGAGACCGCGTATGTCGCGATCGATCGGCATCGGCTCGACGATTTCAAGCCGTATATCTATCGCACGCGCGACGGTGGAAAAAGCTGGCAGCTGATCGCCAACGGCATTGCTGCCGGCAGCTTCGCGAATGCGGTGCGCGAAGATCCGTTGCGGCGCGGCCTGCTTTATGCCGGCACCGAAAAAGGCGTGTATGTATCGTTCGATGACGGCGATCACTGGCAACCGCTGCAACAGAATTTGCCGGCCACATCGGTGCGCGATATCGACGTGCATGGCAACGATCTGGTGATCGCCACGCATGGCCGCGCGTTCTGGATCATGGATGATGTTTCGCCTTTGCGACAGCTCGATGCAACGTTGGCAAACGCAACGACGTGGCTGTTTGCGCCAGCGACGATACAGCGTTTGCGACCTTCGGGCTTTACCGGCTCGCCGATGCCGCGCGACGAACCGCTCGCGCTCAATCCGCCGGATGGCGTGTATCTCGATTACGCGTTGAAAACGGCCAGCAGCAAGCCGATCACATTGACGATTTTCGATGCGCAAGGTGGACTTGTGCGTCGCTACAGCAGTGCCGATGCCGCACCGAAACTTGATCTGACCAAGCTCGATGTCGCGCCGGAATGGTTCGAGTCGCCGACCATGCTTTCGACCGGTGCCGGCATGCATCGTTTCGTCTGGCCATTGCGTTACGCCGCTGCGCCGGCACTCGCCGATGACAATGTCTATGCGAACGGTGTGTGGGCGCCGCCCGGAAAATACAGCGTCGAACTCAGTGTCGATGGTGAGCGAAAAACGCAGTCGTTCAGTGTCGAGGCTGATTCGCGAATCAGCTTGCCGCAAGCGGCTTATGCGCAGCAATTCGAGCTGGCACGCAAGCTCGAGACTTCACGTGCGCAACTCGCCACGGCGAATCGTGAAGCGGAAAAACTCGACAAGGCGCTGATCGCGCAGCGCGAAAAAGCCGATCCGAAAATCGCGAAAAATATAGATCTGCTGCGCGCACATATTGCGGAAATTACCGGCATGCACGATCCGGCCAACCCCGGCAATCTCTGGTATCTGCCGCCGAAGTCTGTGAGCAGTTTGCGTTATCTCGGAGCCGCGCTGGACAAGCTTGATCTCGCCGTGAGCAATGTCGATGCCGCACCGACTGCGGATGCAAAAACCGGCTACGCCAAACTCGATGCGAGCCTGGCAAGAACCCTGGGCGAATGGCAGCAGGCGAAGGACAAGGAGTTGGTCGCTTTGAACATGCAGTTACAGGCCGCAAAACAGCCGGAGATCGTGCTCGATAAAATCATGCTCGATAAATAAGTGTGCGGAATACTCAGGGCGATTGCTGCTCGCGCGATTTTTTCAGGAACACCGCAATCTGCGTCGGATCGAAAATCGGCAATGAGCAATTTGATTCGGTACAGACGAAGGCCGCGGCGCGCTTGAGTTGCGGATAGGTCACGTCCGGGTTCGGCAGCGCACCTTCGGCGCGATCCCACCATTCCACGCGTTTGTACCAGACCGGTAATTGCTGCACGGTCGCAAACGGTATTGCGGCATCAGCATCGTTGCGTTGGCCGGTGACGGTCAGGTGCAATGGTTCGGCATGCGCTTCAGTGTCGGCCAGCAACACACCGGGATTGGTCAGGTTTTTCAGGGCGAGCGTTGGATTGATGATGTAGCGCAGCGCCTGTTTGGCCTCGGCGCGATGCGTGGGTTTGCCGCTGTA
>JAYVTP010000404.1:0-5788 GCA_043788685.1 Pseudolysobacter sp.
GGAAATGTCAGACTGGTATTCATCACGCTGCCTCCTTGGTGATTTCAACAAATGCTTCGGCCAGACCAGCGCGGCGTACTTCGAGTTCGCGCACCTGCGTATCTTCAAACAATAGCTGGCGCAATACCGGCTCTGGTTGCGCGGTAGTGATCTCCAGCCACTCGCCGCGGCGACGAACTTCGCGCACATCGCTCCAGCTCGCGACCAGGGTTTCGGATAAAACAGATATGCAACGAATCTGCTTGCCGCTCACGCGCGCGCGAATCTGTTCGAGGCTGCCATCGGCAATCACTCGACCATGCATTAGCACGCTGACACGATCTGCCAGTGCTTCGGCTTCTTCGAGATAATGCGTGGTCAGCAGCAGCGCACAACCTTCGCCGACGAGTTGCCGGATCGTCGCCCACAAGGTTTCGCGCGCTTCGATATCCAGGCCGGTGGTCGGCTCGTCGAGGAACAGCGCCTGCGGGTTGCCAACGATCGCCAAGGCAAATTGCACACGTCGCTGCTGGCCGCCGGACAAGCTCGCGTAGCGACTCTTGAGCAGACTGCCAACGCCGGCTAGGGCGACGATGTCGGCGACGCTGCGCGGTCGCGGATAATAGCTGCGAAACAGCGTGATCAGTTCGAGTATGTTCAAGGTGCCGGGAACGCCGTCGGTCTGCAGCATCACGCCGATGCGCCGGCGTGCATCGAGGCCACCCGGCGCTGCACCGAACAATGTCGCCGTGCCCTTGTCCGGACGCGCGATGCCGAGCATCAGCGCGATAGCGGTGGTCTTGCCGGCGCCGTTCGGGCCGAGCAGCGCCAGCACTTCGCCACGACGCAATTCGAGATCGACGCGGTCCAGCGCGAGTCGCTTGTCGTAACGCTTGCTGACGTCACGCAAACTGGCAATCATTTCCGAGTGTTGATTCATCGTAGACCTCCGTTGACTGGCGCCCAGATTAGGCGCCAGTCGGCAGCGATCACAGTCGCGCGCATCACCACTTGCGCATGACAGATGTCAGCCGTTTCGCCACGTCGCGACGTCCGCATTCGCGCAATTCGACGAACAAAGTGGCTCCATCCCCTGCCAATAAAGCGGCCCCTGCGCCAGACCATAGGCACATGTTATCCTCGCGGCTTGCGGGATTTTTTTGCCTGCCCAATCAACACATATATGGCGCTGCCGCTAGATCGCGGCGCTGTTTCACTACCCGGAGAAACCTCATGCACGCACTCATCCAGAAACTTCAGCAAATGCGCAACAGCGGCGGTGCCGTGCGCACGACCGGTCTGGATGACGCAGCGGTGGAGCGTCTCGCAAAACTCTATCCGGAACTGGTGCAGGCTATCGAGGAAGCATTCGCCACGCAGCAAAAGCTCGCCATCGAAATGCCGGAACTGCTCAAGCTCGACGAGCACGATCAGCTGCTGCGCATCCAGGCCGACTTCATCAATTTTTATCCCGACGATGCGATCAACCCATATGTCGCGCTGGCCGCGCGCGGGCCGTGGGTGGTCACACTGAAAGGTGCGGTTCTGCATGATTCCGGCGGCTACGGCATGCTCGGATTCGGTCATGCGCCGCAGGCCGTGCTGGATGCGATGAGCCAGCCGCACGTGATGGCCAACATCATGACGCCGAGCGTGACGCATCTGCGTTTTACCGAGGCGCTCAAGCGCGAACTCGGGCATACCCGCGGTGGCAGTCCATTCAGCAAATTTCTGTGTCTGAACTCGGGTTCTGAAGCGGTCACGCTGGCGAGTCGGCTGGTCGACGTCAACGTCAAACTCATGACCGATCCGGGCGCGCGTCACGCTGGCAAAATTGTGCGTCGGCTTGCGGTCAAGGGCGCGTTTCACGGCCGCACCGAAACCCCGGCGCGCTATTCGGATTCGAGTCGCAAGGCGTATGCGCAATACCTCGGCAGCTATCGCAACAACGATTCACTGATTACGGTCGAGCCGTACAACGTCGAACAACTGCGCGTAGCGTTTGCCGATGCCGACAAGAACGGCTGGTTCATCGAGGCGATGTTCCTGGAACCCGTCATGGGCGAAGGCGATCCGGGCCGCGCGGTCACGCCGGAGTTCTACGCCGCCGCGCGCGAACTCACGCGCGCGCATGGCAGTCTGTTTCTGGTCGACTCGATCCAGGCCGGTTTGCGCGCGCATGGCGTGTTGTCAATTGTCGATTATCCAGGCTTCGAAAAATTCGATGCGCCGGATATGGAAACGTACTCGAAGGCGCTCAACGCCGGACAATATCCGTTGTCGGTGCTGGCTGTCACACCGCGCACCGCCGAGCTGTATCGCAAGGGCATCTACGGCAACACCATGACCACCAATCCGCGCGCGATGGATGTCGCCTGCGCCACTTTGCAAACGCTCACACCGGCATTGCGCGCCAACATCACGCAACGCGGCCACGAGTTCGTCGAGAAACTCAACGTGCTCAAGAACGAGCTCGGCGGCCTGATCACCAAGGTGCAAGGCACCGGTTTGCTGCTGTCGTGCGAGCTCGCGCCGCAGTACAAATGCTACGGCGCCGGCAGCACTGAGGAATACCTGCGCGAACACGGTTTCGGCGTGATCCACGGCGGTGTCAATTCGCTGCGCTTCACGCCGCATTTCGGCATCACCAGTACCGAGATCGATCTGATCGTCGGTGGTATACGCCAGGCTCTGATCAGCGGCCCACGCATGGCCGAAATTGCCGAGGCGGTTGCAGCCTGAAGCTGCACTCCCGCGCCATGCGATGCATCGGCGCGGGTTATTTCTAGTGGCAGGTTTTTATTGCTTCAAAGCCGTCGCAGAAAATCAGATCCGGCATGAATTCATAAGCGCCGATGTCGATCGCGGCGTTACTCGGTCGCAACTGGCTCGTCGCCGGTTGAACATATTCCTGCGTCGGCAGCAGAGATCGCCCGGCGCCGCTGCCCGGATCGATTCCTGCATCAATCGCCGCTGAGCCTGCCTCAAGCCGATAGTTGAAGTTGCCGATATCCACGAACATCGGATTGCCGCCCGAATAATTGTGCGAAAGCAGCGTGCCGGGCTGGCTGCTGATCGTGCCGCCACCGTAGAAAATATTATTCGTGGCGACCACCGCACTTGCCGTACCCGCACCAATCTGCAGAAAAGTACCGACACCTTTATCGTTGACGAACGTATTGTTGACGACAAAAAGTCGGTCATCCGCATTCATGCCATCGGTCTCGCTGCGATAGTCGAGCATCGCCGAATTTGGCGAGGTTGTCGGCTGCTCGATGAGGTTGCCGATCACGTAGGAAAGCCCACCGTTCGGCAAGTTGATTTCGTAACTTTCGCTACCGCCCGGATCGCCGCTGAGACGGTTGTACAAGATATCGTTTTGCAGCGCACGGGACTTCAGCAGGTGCCCGATATATGCGCCGTGCGAATAGTTGTATTGGAAGATCAGCTTGTCGACATGATTGATGTACAGATTGTGCGACCTCCCATCACCGGCACCGTTGTGCGCGAACTCGCTGGACTCGATGGTGATGGTGCTGCCGGATTTGTCGCCGGCAAGAATGCCGTTTTCGTTATCGTGAAAATAGGCGTGGCGCACCGTCAGATTCACACCTTCTTGGCGGATGCCGGCGCCGTTGGCGTCGGGCACGTGGCAGCCTGAGAATTCGATGTTATCGACCACGGTATCGTTGCCCGCGATCACCCAGATCGCCTTGCCCTGTGCATTCTGATTCGCCGCATCAATGTGCGGCCGACCATTGATACCTTTCAGCGTCAATGCATTTTTCGTCCACGCGCAAACGTCGCCGTTGTAGCTGCCGGCGGCATCGATCTGGATCGTATCGCCATCGCTCGCGGCCGCAATCGCAGCGCACGGCGTCGCATAACTCTGACCGGGGCCAACGTTGCGCGTGATTGCGTTTGCCGAATTGGCCAACCCGAAGCCAAGTATCGCCAGCAGCAACCCGGAATTTCTTCTGCCGGAATTTGCTTGGCTTGGTCTAACGTTTGTTTCGCCAGCATGCTTCATGGAGTTGCGGTAGTCGCAGATGAATAGGGCGAGAATAACCGAATGCTCAGGTTTGCCCTATCGCGACAGCGCGATTGTTGTAAGCCACTCTCAATAATAATTGTGTCGAGTACGAAGCGGCCAACTATCACTTATGGAATGTTTGATGTCTGGTGAGCATGGCGAGACTTCACAAAGGCCGGAGTGACAATCGGGCGGCATCGCATTCGACGATGCCGCCCTGACCCGAGAACGGGTGCCTGCGCAATCAAGCGGGAGTAGACTGGCATTCGCAATCGAAAGAAGGGAGGGTGTTATGGCTCATGCGAACAAACACGTTGGCTAGCGTCATTTGCGATTGAGACTACCGCCCGGGGTGGCGATATGTTGTCTGGTCGCAATCATCATGCTGCTCAACGCCGCATGGGTTCACGCGCAGAGCGCCAACGACGGCTTTAACGTGACCGTTGACAGCAACGTGCTCTGCTCGGCCGTGCAGCCCGACGGCAAGATTCTGATTGGCGGTGACTTCGCGACGGTCAATGGCCAGCCCCGCAGCCGCCTGGCCCGGTTGTTCGTCGATGGAAGCATCGACGCCAGCTTTGTCGATCCGGGCACCAACAACTCCGTCACCAGCATCGTTGTCCAGGCCGACGGCCGTGTCGTGATCGGAGGCGCGTTTACCCAAGTCGGGGCCTACCAGCGCAATCGTCTCGCCCGGCTTGATAGCAGCGGAACCGTCGATGCGAGGTTCAACCCCAATGCCAACGGTACGGTTCGCGGTATGGCTCTACAGCCCGACGGCAAGCTTCTGCTGGCCGGTGATTTCACCGGACTAGGGCCCAGCAACGAAACGCATAATTATCTGGCGCGACTCAACGCCGACGGCTCCCCCGACAGTGCCTATATGCCCACAGCAAACCAGTCTGCCATCAGCGTTGCCCTGCAACTGAATGGCAAGGCCATCTTCGGTGGTGCGTTCACAGCGATGAATGGGCAGACGACGAATCGCGTCGCGCGCATCAATACTGACGGCTCACTCGACTTCAACTTCGCCGTTTCCGGGCCGATCAACAACGCGATCCAAGCCGTCGCGGTGCAGGCCAGCGGCAAAATTCTGATCGGCGGCTCGTTCACGACTGTCAACGGTGTCAGCCGTCCATACCTGGCACGATTCACCAGCACCGGCTTGCTGGACTCTTTCAATCCCGCGCCCGACGATTTCGTCTACAGCTTTGCGATCCAGCCCGATGGCCGCCTGCTGGTCGGCGGCAATTTCTTCAACATCACGGGGGTACCACGCGCCAAGATCGCACGCTTCAATATCGATGATTCACTCGACCCCAGCTTCGCGCCACCCTACACCAGCACAGCCTACATCACCGCATCCGCGCGCACGCTCGCGGTCGAAGCGGATGGCCGGATCATGGTTGGCGGCACCTACACACCGTTCGCTTCGGCATTCTCGGCGATTGGTCGGCTGAATTCGGATGGCAGTCTAGACCGCGCATTCAATCCAAATGCCAATAACATCGTGACTGCATTTGCCCTGCAGCCGGATGGCAAGATCCTGCTCGGTGGCTTTTTCACCACATTGAACGGCGTCGCGACTGCCAGAAATTACGTTGCGCGACTCAACGTCGACGGCAGCGTTGACGCTGCTTTCAATCCCAATATGAACAGTGTAGTGCGTGCAATAACCATGCAGCCGGATCGCAAGATCCTGCTCGGTGGCGACTTCACCACCTTGAACGGCGGCGCGATTACCAGAAATAACATTGCACGACTCAACGCCGACGG
>JAYVTP010000405.1:0-9163 GCA_043788685.1 Pseudolysobacter sp.
AAACGCGGTCCACGCCACGGGCGGCGTTTCCTCGTGATCCTGGTTGTACAACGGCAACTGGCCGATCTCGACGATATTCATTTTCAAGCTCGGTGGCGCAAGTTCCATCAGCACCAATGCGAGTTTGCGATTCAGCGATTGCTTGCGCAGGCTGCCGATGATTACGGCGACGTTTCTGTTGGTGCTCATGTTTTTCTCCGAGGGCAACATGCGCCAGGTTGGTTGATCGACTGCGATTTGCGTCATGCGAATCCGGGCGGTCAGAATATTTTTCTGACAATCCATGCTGTCTTGTCCACGGATCGCATTCTGCCGACTATTCGCGAACAAAACCGCACTATTCACAATGCCACGGCTACTGGCATAGTGGCGACCTGTGATGTATCGCGTCCAAGGAATCGTTCGATGAAAGCTCTCGTTTTGCTCAGTGTGTTGCTGGGATTTTCTGCCTCGACCTTTGCCGCGGAGATTGTGCTGGTCAATCCGGGTTTTGAAATGCCGATGAAAGCCGGCGAGATTCCGGGCTGGAACCAGATGCAGCACGCTGGCGCACTGGCCTACGAAATGACGACCGACAACAAGCAGTTTCATGGTGGCAAACACAGTTTTCGCATGCATCGCACCGTCGCGCAGGTATACGGCACGCTCGAACAACGCGTCTCAGCAGAAAAGTTGATAGGCAAGACCGTCGAACTCAGCGCCCAGTTGCGCACGGCAGACGTCGGCAAAAAAGGCTGGCGCCTGATCCTCAATTTCATGTCCGGCGATGGCAACAGTATCGCGCAGAAAAAATCCGAGCCGATGAGCGGAACCAGCAGCAAATGGCAAGCAATCAGCTTGCAGGACAAGGTGCCTGCTGCCACGACATGGATCAGCGTAAGTGTGGTGCTGCTGGATGAAGGTACCGGCTGGGTCGACGATGTCCAACTGCGCACGATCGAAAATTGATCGCGACTTTGATGCTCCTCCGGATGTGATTATCAAACCCATGCGCAATGTTCGTTATCTGCAACTGGATGTTTTTGCGGCCAGCCGTGGCGGCGGCAATCCGCTCGGCGTCGTGCTCGATGCCGAGGCTTGGAGCGATGCCGACATGCAGGCATTTGCGGCGTGGACCGGGCTGGTCGAAACCACATTTGTTTTGCCGCCGACACAACGCGGCGCGAGTTATCGCCTGCGCATTTTCACGCCGGTGCGCGAGATTGCATTTGCCGGTCACCCGAGCATCGGCAGCGCGCATGCCGTGCTGGAAACCGGCATGGCGCGCGCGCGCGACGGCACACTTGTGCAAGATTGTGCGGCGGGATTGCTGACGATTCGCATCGACGGCGCAGGTAGCCAGCGGCTGTTGTTTGTCGAAGCGCCGCGCGCACGAATTCTGGATCGCGGTCTGGCCGACCAGCCCTTGTTGCAGAGGGTGCTTGGCACCATTCGGCTCGGTACTTTGCCACCGGCGTTGGTCGAAGGTGGACGACGTTGGTGGCTGACCGAGTTCGATCGTGAAGCCGACTTGCGCGCATGGCAACCGGATCACGCCGCGATCGCCGCGCTGGCAAAAGCCAGTGACAGTCTTGGTTTGTGCGTGTTTGCGCGCAGCAAAGATTCCGAGCGTCAACTCGTGGTGCGCGCGTTTCCGTGCGGCGTCGGCATCAACGAAGATCCCGCATCGGGAGCAGCCAACGGTTTGATCGCCGCCTACCTCGGTGCGCGCGAACCGCAAGGCGAGTTTGCGCAAGGTTATCGCGTCAGCCAAGGCCGCGAGATTGGTCACGACGCGCAGATTCTGATTCGCATGCAGTCCGGCGAAAACGTCTGGGTCGGCGGTCGCACCGATACCGTGATCAGCGGCACTGCAAGCTGGCCGTTGTTCATATGAGCGCCGCCACGTCTGTCATACAACCAGATTTCCCTGCTCCGCTCGACACCTCATGCTGAAAATTTATCCGGCCTCCGCAACGCCATCATCCAAGCTCGCGCCAGCGACGAAAAAAAGTCGCTCTGTGTGGTTGGATCTGCTCAATCCCACGCCTGAAGAAAAGCAGCAGGCAGCGGATGCGAGTGGGTTGAACATCCCCGAGCGCGACCAGATCAGCGGCATCGAACTCTCCAGCCGCATTCGCGCCGAAGGTGCTTTGCTCTATCTCAACATTCCGTATTTTTCCGATGCGGCACACAGCAACGATGCATCGACACCGCTCGGCTTTTTGCTGACGTCTGACGTGCTGGTATCACTGCGCTACAGCGATGCGCAGGCGTTCGATATGGCCGAGTCGCGCATCGAAAAAAACGCCAGCGTAACCAGCATCGACGCGTTCATCACGATCATGGAGACGATCATCAATCTTGCTGCAGATCAGATGGAAGCCATCGCCGCCGAGCTTGGCCAACTGTCGCACGAAGTGCTTGCCGGGGCGCGAAAACGTTCCAGCTCGCTGCGTGAACCGATGTTGCAGGTGGCACGTCTGGAAAGCCGCCTCACGCGCATGCGCAGCTCGCTGATCGGCGTGTTGCGCGTGGTGACTTTCGCCCATGACGGCAAGCCGAAATGCATGGATATGCCTAGCCTCGCGCGTCTGCTGCTGGCCAAGAACGATCTGGTCGCACTCAACGAATTCGATGCGCAACTTACCGACAAATTGCAGTTTCTGCTGGATGCGATTCTCGACATAATCAACACCGATCAGAACGAGGTGATGAAGGTGCTCACGGTCGCGTCGGTCGCGGGCATTCCGCCGGTCATCCTCGTCGGCATTTGGGGTATGAACTTCAAGAACATGCCCGAGCTCGCGACCAGCTGGGGTTATCCGATGGCGCTGCTGACGATGCTCGTGAGTTGCATCCTGCCGCTGTTGTGGTTCAAACGTCGCGGCTGGCTGTAGGAGGGAGCGCATGAAATATGTACGTATGCCGATCGAGATCGAATCGCCGGAACAGATGGGTTACGGCAATATCAAATTCAATCTGACCGAAAGCTCGTTTCGCGATTGCAAATTCTCGGAACTGGACTTGAATCTGCACGATCTCGTGCTTGGTTACGGCGACCATCGCGGCCATGCGCCACTGCGTGAATTGCTCGCGCAGGATTTCGGTGTTGGCGCCGATGATGTGCTGCTGACCGTCGGCGCGGCATCGGCTTTGTTCATCATTGCCACGTCATTGCTGCAAGCCGGCGACCGGCTGCTGGTGGTGCGACCGAACTACGCGACGAATATCGAAACACCGCGCGCGATCGGCGCACAGATCGATTTTTTTGATCTGACTTTCGAGCAAGGATTTCGCATCGATATCGATGCGCTTGCCGCGCAAATCCAGCCCGACACACGACTGGTCAGCATCACCACACCGCACAATCCGACCGGCGTGATGCTGACCGAAACCGAGCTGCGCCGCTTGGTTGAAATCACAGCAGAAAAAGGCTGCGTGCTGCTCGTCGACGAAACCTATCGCGACATGGCTTATGCCGCATTGCCGCCGTTCGCGGCAGCGCTCGGATCGCATGTAGTCAGCGTCGCCAGCCTGTCGAAAACCTATGGCCTGCCCGGCATTCGGCTCGGCTGGCTGGTCTGCCAGAATGCGACATTGATGCAAGCTTTTCTCGCTGCCAAGGAGCAGATTTTTATCTGCGGCTCGATGCTCGATGAAGAAGTCGCGTGGCAATACCTGAAAAAACGCGACCGGTTTCTGCCGGCCATTCGTACCAAGATTGCGGAGAATCGCGAAGTGGTATCGCGATGGCTTGCCAGCGAAATACGTGTCGAGTGCATTCCGCCGCAAGGTGGCGTGGTGTGTTTTCCGCGCATCAAGAAAAGTGCGCGCATCGACATCGAAAATTTCTATCGCGTGCTCAACGAAACCTACCAGACCTTCGTCGGGCCGGGGCACTGGTTCGAGCAGGATCGCGCCTTCATGCGCATCGGTTTCGGCTGGCCGAGCACGGCTGAGCTGGTACACGGACTGGAAAATATTTCGCGATCTTTGGACGAAACAAAGGTCTGACGGCTAGACTCGAAAGATGCCGAATTCTTCACGCGCACCACGTGACGAATTCGATTTCGACTATCCCTTGTTTTGCAGAGAGCCGCATGTCCGACTACCGTTTCCAGATCGTCAACGTCTTCGCCGACTCCGCCCTCAGTGGCAATCCGCTGGCTGTGTTCGAGGATGCACGCGGACTCGATACGGCCACGATGCAAGCGCTCGCACTGCAGTTCAATCTGTCCGAAACCACGTTCATTTTTCCGAGCGACACGGCCACCGCGCACGTGCGTATTTTCACGCCCGAATTCGAGATGCCGTTCGCCGGCCATCCCACCCTCGGCACGGCGCATGTATTGCGCGGACTGCGCAATAGCAGCGATGCGCTGACCTTGCAGATGCACGTCGGCATCGTTCCGGTCACGGCCGTCGGCGATCATTGGACCTTGCAGGCAGCACAAGCGCCACGCGTGACCGTGCCCACCGCCACGCGCGCGCAGATCGCCGCCGCGATCGGACTGGATGCCAATGCGATCAACGATGATCCATTGTGGATCGATACCGGCAGCAATCAACTCGTGATTCCGCTGTGCGATGCGGCCGCGGTGCACGCGGTGGAAATCGACGCCGCATTGTTGCGACGCGATTGCCACAACGGCCAACGCGCGATGGCCTACGTTTTCGCCAAAACCGGCGCCGATACAGCGCTGGTGCGATTCTTTTTTCCGCAGGGTGCAGCTTTCATCGAAGACCCGGGCACCGGTTCGGCGTGCGCGAATCTCGGCGGTTATCTGGTCACGACCAAGCACACGTTGCCGTTGGCATGGACGCTGTCGCAAGGCGAGCGCACCGGTCGTCCGTGCACGCTGAAGCTAGCTGTGGATGCGGATAAAAACATCTTCGTCGGCGGACACGTGATTGTGCTCGGCCAAGGCACGATCAGCTTGCCGTAGTGCGTATCCATCGAGTGGCGATTCATCCCTCTCGCTGGAAAACTGCGAGGGGATGAATCGGTCTGAGCCAGATTCCGAGCGATTTCGAATGCTTATTGCGGACCGATGTTATCGGTCTTGTTGATGAAGTTCGCGACGTTGTCATGCAGCTCTTTCAGCGACTGCAGATGCGCGTAAACCATGTGCCCCGACTCGTAATAATGCGTCTCGATATTCTTCACCAGACTCTGCGGAATCGGCAGGTGACGCATTTCGTAATCCGCCGTAAAGAACGGCGTCGCGAGATCGAAATATCCCGAGTTCAGCATCACGTTCAGACGCGGATTATATTTCATCGCTGCGGCCAGATCGGGAATCACGTTCGGAAAACCCGGCACCGGAAACGGCGCGCCCGGCTGCTTGTGCTCGAACTTCCAGCCCGGGAACGTGCCTTCGGCGAACAGATGATACGTGTCGTCCTGTCCGAACTTTAGTTGCTTGCGCACGTAGTCGTTGAAGCCCGCGACATAGGCTGACGAAATCGCCGCCGACTGCGGATCGTAGGCGGCGCCCTGCTCCAGTGCGTCCATCGTTGGGCCGGAAAAACGCGAGTCGAGGCGACCGGTAGTCAGGCCCTCATCGATCTGCAAGGTATGTTCGAACTCGCCGCCGTTGATACGCAGATCGGCGCGCTCGATGTAGTCGACCGGCAGGCCGATATAACTGTGCAACTTCTCCGCGATGACACGCTTGCGCGCCGGATCGAGCGCCGTACCCGCCGCCAGCGCCTGCGCATATTCGCCCATCGCGAACTGCTCGACTTCGGCGAGGAACGGCTTGAGTTCAGCCGGACGATTCGACAGTTTCTTGTGATACCACGCCGTCGCCGCATAAGTCGGCAGCACTAGCTGATACGAAAGATCCACGCCCGGATTGATCTGTGGAAAATCAATCAACATCGCCATGTTGAGCACTTGCGACAGCAGGATCACGCCGTTCAGGTCGATTGCTTTTTCACTCTGCAACAGATTCGCCAGCACCGCCGAACGCGTGGTGCCGTAACTTTCGCCGAACAGGTATTTCGGTGAATTCCAGCGGCCGTATTTCGACAGGAACTTGCCGATGAACTGCGCGAACGCCTCGGCATCAGGATCCACGCCGAAATACTCCTTCGGGCCTTTTTCCTTGTCGGCAAACGTGCTAAACCCCGCCCCCGGCGCATCGATGAAAACCAGATCGCTGGCGTCGAGCAAACTGTAATCGTTATTGATCAGGCCATACGGCGCGGGCGCGGTATGCTGATCGTCGTCGGTCACTACGCGCTTGGGTCCGAACGCGCCCATATGCAGCCAGACGGTGGCCGACCCCGGGCCGCCGTTGTAGATGAAAGTGACCGGGCGCTTCGATGCATCGGCACCCTTCTTGAAATACGCCGCGTAGAAAATGCTGGCCGTGCCCACGCCTTTTTTATCGTCCAGAATCAGCGTACCAGCAACCGCCTTGTAGTCGATATGCTTGCCCTCGACGGTCACTACGCCGTCGGTCTCGGATTGTTTGGCGACGAGCTTGTCGGGCTTGGGCTGATCCTGTTTTGCCGCATCGGGCTTGGCATCCTTGGCCGGCATATCTTCGGCGAAACTCGGCGCGGCAAGCGCGGACAAAGCGGTGACGATCACGGCGGTGCACATGGTTTTCATGGTGTTTTCTCTGCTCGGGAGGATTAGTTGCGGCGCCAACCAAGATCACCAACGCCACGTTGCCGATTACAGTCTGGCGCACGCGGGATTGCCGTTACACTCCCAGAAGTCATAGCGCCGCGTCACGCCGGAAAATACTTCGAGCCCCGTCCGCGCACCGCAAGCGATCTTGCATTGCTGCAAATGGCGCGGTTGGCGATAATCCGCTACTTTGTGCCGGTTATCGTCGCTCATATCAACACTCAGGAAAACGATGCTCACCTTTCTACCGACCTTCATTCGTTTGCCGCTGGTGTGTCTCCTGCTCGCGTTGAATCTGTTGCTGCATGTCACCCCGCTGTTCCTGTTTGCGATCATCAAGGCGATCGTGCCGATCAAGGGGCTCCGCCGGGTTTGTTCGCGCATCCTGGTGCTGCTGGCGGAAGACTGGATTGCGGTACACGGCGTTCTGATGCGGATATTCACGCGTACCGAATGGCAGATCGAAGGTATGGACGCACTGCGTTATCGCGGCTGGTATCTGGTGCTCAGCAATCATCAGAGCTGGGTGGATATTCCGGTGCTGCAGAAAATCTTCAACAAGCGCATTCCTTTCCTCAAGTTTTTTCTCAAGCAGCAATTGATCTGGGTACCCGTGCTCGGCCTGGCATGGTGGGCGCTGGATTTCCCGTTCATGCGCCGCTATTCGCGCGCGACCTTGAAAAAACATCCGGAACTAGCCGGCAAGGATATGGAAGAAACGCGCAAGGCGTGCGAGCGTTTTCGCGATCTGCCCGTGTCGGTGATGAACTTCGTCGAAGGCACGCGTTTCACTGATGAAAAACATTCGCGCCAGCAATCGCCCTACGCGCATCTACTCAAACCGAAATCCGGCGGTGCGGCGTTCGTACTCGACAGCATGGGCGAGATTCTGCAATCGGTGATCGATGTCACCATCGTTTATCCCGATGGTCGCCCGACGCTAGTCGATCTGCTCGCCGGACGTGTACGAAAAGTCTGCGTGGTTGTTCGCGAGTTGCCGATTCCGGCCGAACTCCTGCACGGCGACTACGAAAACAATCCGTCGTTCCGCGCCCAGTTCCAGCAATGGGTCAACGGCATCTGGAAAGACAAAGACACGATTTTCGAGCGCATCGACTAGTGTTCTGTCTCATATGCAACGCGAAGAAATTCCGGATGGATTTCGGTGCGAGACAAGGCGCGAGGAGGCGCCATAGCGGGACTATGGTGACGACGAACAACGCGGTATCGCGCCGAAAGACGCCGGAATTATTTGATGGTGCTTGTGAGACAGGACACTATCGCTTCAGCCTACACTCTCGGCGCTGTAACGCGCGAGCAATCCGCTGCGTACCGCCGAGCGATAAACCCGGCTGAAGCACAGATACGCCAGCACGATCTGGATCAACGCGAGCGCCAGCCCGAACAATAATGACGACGACGAAAATGCCGCGCCCGTGACCACCGCGCGCATGCCCTCGAACACATACGACGGCGGCAACACATAACCGATCCACTGCATCCAGTGCGGCAACACGGACAACGGATAAAACACCGCAGCGAAAGGCGACAATAGCGCCGGGATCGGCCACACCAGCCACTCCGATGCCGGCCCGAGCCGCAGCACGAGCGCGCTGGCAAAAATGCCGAGCGCGATGCCGAACAAAAACAACACCGCGACGAACGGAATCAGCAAGACGCCGTAAACAAAAAACGATAGACCGAACACCGTCGTCGCCAGCACCAGCATTACTACCAGACCGATCAGGCTGGTGACGATACTGGTCAGTACCAAGCCAGTGACGTATTCCGAGATCGACAGCGGCGTGGCGAATACGTTGAGGAAATTGCGCGACCAGACATCCTCGAAAAAGGCGATCGTCACGCCCTGCATCACGCGTGTAAAAAAATCCCAGAGCAGCACCGCACCGAGCAGGCCCGGCACAAAATCATGGCCCGGCGATGACACGGTATTGAGATAACGCGCGATGAATCCCCACAACACGATATCGATCGCCACCCAGGCGAACAGCGGCACGACGCGCGTCGGGCTGCTGCGCAGCAGATAAAACTGGCGCAGGAAAATGGCGTAGATGCGGCGCGGATTCATCGTCCGCTCTCCGCATACGCCAGCGGTTCGCGCGCGAGGCTGATGAACAATTCTTCGAGCGAGGCGACGCCGTGTTCGCCGGGCAAGGTCTTCGGATTGCCTTCGAGCAGAATGCGACCGTGCGACAGGAACAGCACACGATCGCAGACATCCTGCACTTCGTACATATTGTGCGACGTCCACAGAATTCCACCGTTGCCATGTGTGGCGACATCGCGAATGCTGCGGCGGATATCCTGCGCCGTGGCGGGATCGAGCGATGCGGTCGGCTCATCCAGCAACAACAACTGCGGCGCGTTCAACAACGCCTTGGCCAGACTCACGCGCGTCTGCTCGCCGGAAGAAAGCACGCCGCATTTCGTGTCACGGAATCGGCGCAGCTCGAATTGGTCGAGCAAGGTTTCGATGCGCGCATTGAGTTCTGCGACGTCGTAGATCAGACCAAAAAA
>JAYVTP010000406.1:0-22013 GCA_043788685.1 Pseudolysobacter sp.
CTCTCGTTAGCCACGGCATCGTGTTTGTCGTGGCCCCGATGGGCCGCCAGCTCGGCCTGCAAGGCGCGCTCGACAATGGCTTTGGTAAGCTGTTTTAGAATCCCGTTCTCGCCGATCAGACCTTCCGGTTTCTCATAATCGGCACGTAAAAGATCGATCACGTCGGGTTGGCTAACTTTGCGTGTGGTCATGTTTTTCCTCGCAGATGGCAGTCTCCTGCCAATGACCGTTTACACAAAATTATTTATACCCCCGACGAGTGAACTTTTCCCCGTAGCTGCTATGCGTGTTGGCATTCCGGAACGCCCGGTACATCGCCTCTTCGATTTCATTGCGGTGCGAATTACGCCACCCCTTTAGCTCAGACCGCGCACGGTAGATGGTATCGAGCCATCCCTCGTGGCTATCCATACCCTTGATCATCAACAGCCGGAACTCTCATCATCGGACTCCAAACACCTGCATTTTTCGGCTATTCGGAAGATAGTGTGGAATTGGCTGCCACGGCGGAAATTCACTCACGACACAGGGATGTTGGATTTGATGCGGTGTGCGAGCCCATCTCGAAAACTCGAAAGGTGGAAAGCTCGGTGATCATCGCCCCGAAGGGCGGCGGACTGCGACCCTGACGCTCGGCAACCCACGGCTTTCCACCGAGCAGCACGATCATCATGGCGACGCCTCGACGATAAGCTGCTGGCTGCACGGCACCTCCTTTTGACCATACCTCGATCCTAGTCACAGCGTTTACAGCGGCATCACGCAGCACGGCGTGCGTGTGCGTGAGCCAGCCTGAACGCTGAGTACCTTGATGCCTATTCGAATCCGTTCGCGAAGAGATAGTCGTGCACGATGGTGCCGGTGGCTGGACTGCCGGCGAATAGCGTTTGATATTGTGTATTGAGCATCACCGAAACTGCGCTGCTGCCGAAGTTCGCCACGATCAGGTCGGGCTTGCCGTCACCGTTGACGTTAGCGACGGTGACGGAAACGGGCCCCACTCCCGTGGCAAACGTCTGCTGGGTAGCGAAGCTCGGCGTGGTGGCGCCGGCCGCGGTGGTGTTGAATAGTACGGAGATGGTGTTGTCGTTGTAGTTCGCCACGATCAGGTCTGGCTTGCCATCACCGCTTATCTCGCTGACGGTTACGGAAATGGGACCCACTCCCGTGGCAAAGGTGTGCCGGGTAGCGAAGCTCGGCGTGGAGGCACCTGGCGCGGTGGTGTTGAGCAGTACCGAGACGGTGTTGTCGTTGCGGTCCGCCACGATTAGATCGGGCTTGCCGCCGCCGTTGATCTCGGCGGCCGTGATGGAAATGGGACCCGACCCCGCGGCGAAGGTCTGCTGGGTGGCAAACCTTGGCGTGGTGGCGCCCGGCACTGTGGTGTTGAGCAGTACCGAGATGGTGTTGTCGTTGAAGTTCGCCACGATCAGGTCGGGCTTGCCGTCGCCGTTCACGTTGGCGACGGTGACGGATTGGGGTCCCACTCCTGTGGCGAAGGTCTGCTGGGTGGCGAAGCTCGGCGTGGTGGCGCCTGGCGCGGTGGTGTTGAGCAGTACCGAGACGGTACTGTCGGTGGCGTTTGCCACGATCAGATCGGGCTTGCCGTCGCCGTTGACATCGGCGACGGTAACGGAAGCGGGACTCGATCCCGTGGCGAACGTCTGCTGAGCGGCAAAGCTCGGCGTGGCGGCGCCTGGCGCGGTGGTGTTGAGCAGCACCGAGACGGTGTTGCCTCCGAAGTTCGCCACGATCAGGTCGGGCTTGCCATCGCCGTTGACATCGGTGGCGGTGACGAAATAAGGAGTCGTTCCCGTGGCGAAGGTCTGCTGCGCGGCATAGCTCGGCGCAGCTGCGCCGGGCGCAGTGGTATTGAGCAGCACCGAGACGGTGTTGCCGCCCTCGTTCGCCACAATTAGGTCGAGCTTGCCGTCGCCGTTCACGTCGGTGGTAGTGACGGATTGGGCCCCCGATCCCGTGGCGAACGTCTGTTGGGCGGCAAAGCTCGGCGTGGCGGCGCCAGACGCAGTGGAGTTGAGCAGCACCGAGACGGTCTTGTCGTTATCGTTCGACAGGATCAGATCGGGCTTGCCGTCGCCGTTCACGTCGGCGACGGTGACGAAAACGGGAGTCGATCCCGTGGCAAACGTCTGCTGGGTGGCAAAGCTCGGTGCGGTGGCGCCGGGTGGCGTGGTATTGAGCATTACCGAAACGGTGCTGCCGTCGAAGTTCGCCACGATCAGGTCGGGCTTGCCGTCATCGTTCACGTCGGCCGCAGTGACGGATCTGGGACTTAGCCCCGTGGTGACGATCCGCTGGGCGGCAAAGCTCGGCGTAGTGGCGCCGGGCGCGGTGATATTCAGCAGCACCGAGACGGTGTTGTCGAAATAGTTCGCCACGATCAGGTCAGGCTTTCCATCGCCGTTGATTTCGGCGACGGTTACAAATCGGGGACTCTGTCCCGTGGCGAACGTCTGCTGGACAGCAAAGCTCGGGGTGGCGGCGCCGGGTGCGGTGGTATTGAGCAGAACCGAGACGCTGTTGCTGGTGGTGTTCGTCACGATCAGGTCGGGCTTGCCGTCGCCGTTCACGTCGGCGACTGCGACGGAAAAGGGGTTTGTTCCCGTGGCGAAGGTCTGCTTGGCGGCAAAGCTCACCGTGGTGGCGCCGGGCGCGGTGGTATTGAGCAGCACCGAGACGGCGTTGCCGTTGAAGTTCGTCACAATCAGGTCGCGCTTGCCATCACCGTTGATCTCGGCAGCCGTGATGGAAATGGGACCCGACCCCGCGGCGAAGGTCTGTTGGGTGGCAAAGCTTGGCGTGTTGGCGCCGGGCACGGTGGTGTTGAGTAGCACTGAGATGGTGCTGTCGTCGAAGTTCGCCACGATCAAGTCGGGCTTGCCGTCGCCGTTCACGTCGGCGGTAGTGACGGATTGGGGCCCTGATCCCGTGGCGAACGTCTGTTGGGCGGCAAAGCTCGGCGTGGCGGCGCCAGACGCAGTGGTATTGAGCAGCACCGAAACGGTGCTGCTGCCGAAATAGTTCGCCACGATCAGGTCGGGCCTGCCGTCGCCGTTCACGTCAACAACGGCGACGGAAAAGGGACCCGATCCCGTGGCGAACGTGTGCTGGGAGGCAAAGTTTGGTGCCGGCCAGATACGGGTTGCGGCATCCAGCAGCAACTGGAACGTGTAGTCGGTGCCGTTGTGGGCTTGGGCGCTGAGCGTGACCGGGATGGTTGCGGTGGTTGCGCCCGCCAGGATCGCAACGCTGCCGGCGGTCGCCGTGTAATCCGTTCCGGCCAGTGCCGTACCATCCACTGTGTGGTAGTTCAGCACAGTATCGTAAGCCAGGTCGCCGCTGCGCGTCATCGGAAACAGCATCGTGACGGGGCTGCTGCTCGTACCCTTGGTGGCGCTGGCGACCGCTAGCGTGGTGGTATCGGCAAGGGCCGACAAACTCACGGCAAGACCCAGCACCAACGCCAGCAGCGGATGCCGATGCGCTTTGGGAAGGTGCAAACAAGCGAAAATCAAGAACGCGGTGCGCATGGGTTTTCCTTTAAAAAACAAGATACGTCTTAACTGGTTGTCGCTCTCGGATTCGCCTTTCGGACGAAGCGGCTTCATCGCCATCACGGCATTTAGGGCACGGCCGGCGTCGAGGTCATTGATCGTCGAACGCCCCTCCCGCGAGCGGCTTGCCGAGCACCTCCAGCGAAGGGCCATACTCGACGACGCGTTCCGTGTATCGCATACATTGCCTTGAGCCGCTGCTAATTCGATGTTGGCGCGCATCCAAAATTGACCAAGTCACTGGAGTGACCCCCTGAGGCTGGAACAGCAAGGCGCTCGGATTTAAGCCGCTATCTGGGCGAACTGTTGTTCGAACTCGTTGGGTGGAACATAACCCAGCGCGGAGTGCAGGCTCTTGGCATTGTAGACCTACTCAATGAAGATCAGCAGCCGAGTGGCGACGTCAGCAAACGTCTCGTAGCCCGCCATGTAAATCTCTTCGACTTTGAGCGTTTTCATGAAGCTCTCGGCTTGCGCATTGTGATAAGGATTACACAAAATTATTTACACCCCCGCAATGGTATCCGCTAGCGTACTCTTGCTGTTCAACCGTGAATCTTGTTGCTGATCCGCTATTGGAGTCGCTGATGCATTGCCGATCCACCGCTGTCGCTTTGTCGCTGATTGCATTCATCTCGGTGTCTGCAGCCGACGCGTTCGCCGCAGATGCTCGACAGTTTCAACCGCTCGATGTGTTCCAGTTGCAGTGGGCGAACAATCCCGAGATTTCTCCCGACGGTCGCTCGGTGGTCTACGAGCGCAGCTACTTCGACATCATGAAGGATCGCAAGCGTTCCAACCTGTGGGTCATCGATATTGCCAACGGCAATCAACGTCCGTTGACCAGCGGTTCGGCGAATGACGGACAAGTGGCGTGGTCGCCGGATGGCAAGCGCCTGGCGTACGTTTCGCTCGACGATGGTTCGGCGCAAATTCATATGCGCTGGATGGATAGTGGGCAGTCCGCGCGCATCACCACTCTCACCGAGGGGCCGCAGGGTTTGTCGTGGTCGCCGGATGGCAAATGGTTGGCCTACGCCTCGCGCGTTCCGGCCGAGGGCAAGCAGCTTGCGAGGATGCCGGAAAAACCGAAAGGGGCCGAATGGGCCGGTCCGGTCAAGGTGATTGATCGCTTGAATTATCGTTTTGACGGTACCGGTTACATCGATCCCGGTTACAACCAGATTTTCGTGGTCGCGGCCGATGGCGGCAGTCCGCGCCAGGTCACCAATGGCGACTACAACTACGCCGAAAATCCGGCATGGGCGCGTGACGGAAAATCGTTGATCGTATCCTCGAATCGCCGCGACGATTGGGAATATCATCCGCTCGAAAGCGAGCTGTATCGAGTCGATATCGATAGCGGTGGCTTCACTCAACTGACCGATCGCAATGGCCCCGATACACATCCGCTGATCTCGCCGGACGGCAAGCAGATTGCTTACCTGGGTTTCGATGACAAGCAGCTCGGCTATCAGGGCAACCATCTTTATCTGCTCGACCTGAGCAGCGGGAAAAGTCGCGTATTGACCGAGAATTTCGATTTCGACATCGGCAATCCGAGCTGGGATGCCAATGGTCGTGGCCTGTTTTTCAGCTACGACGACAAGGGTATCAGCAAGATCGGTTATGCCAACGCGAGTGACGGAAAAACCGAAATCGTCGCGAGCGATTTTGGCGGTACCGCGATGGGCCGCCCGTACGCCGGTGGCGCGATGTCGGCAGCAGCGGGGAAGGTTGCATATACGCGCGGCACCGAATATCGCGCCGCCGATGTGGCGGTGATCGAGCGCGGCGGAAAATCGCGCGTCTTGACCAATCTCAACGCCAATCTGCTCGACCACAAGGACCTTGCAGCGATCGAGGAATTGTGGGTGGCGTCATCCGCTGATAGTCGCAAGGTTGAAGGCTGGATCGTCAAGCCGCCGCATTTTGATCCGGCGAAAAAATATCCGCTGCTGCTCGAAATTCATGGCGGACCTTACTCGAATTACGGCCCGCGTTTTGCACCGGAGATCCAGCTTTATGCGGCTGCAGGTTACGTCGTTTTGTACAGCAATCCGCGTGGCAGCACGAGTTATGGACAAGAGTTTGCCAACCTGATCCAGAACGCGTATCCCAGCCAGGATTACGACGATCTCATGAGCCTCACCGATGCCGTGATCGCCAAGGGTTATGTCGATAACAAGAACCTGTTCGTGACTGGCGGTAGCGGCGGTGGTGTGTTGACGGCGTGGATCGTCGGCCATACCGATCGCTTCCGCGCCGCCGTTGTTGCCAAGCCGGTGATTAACTGGTCGAGTTTCGCCTTGACCACGGATATTTCCAGCCTGATACATACGTATTGGTTTGCCGGGTTTCCGTGGGAGCATGCGGACAATTATGCGCAGCGCTCGCCGATCACCTATGTCGGCAACGTCAAGACGCCGACCATGCTGATCAATGGCGAATCCGATTACCGAACGCCGATTTCGGAAGCCGAGCAGTTTTATCAGGCGCTGAAATTGCGCAAGGTCGACACAGCGATGATCCGTATCCCGGGCGCCTCGCATGAGATCAACCATCGTCCGAGCAATATGCTGGCGCAGGTGCTCAATACGCTCGCGTGGTTCGAGCGTTATCGCGGCAAGGATTGATCATGATGCGCGTCTGTCTTTGCATGATCGTCAAGAACGAATCGCACGTCATCGAGCGTTGCCTGCGTTCGGTGCTGCCGTTCATTCATTCGTGGGCGATTTCCGACACCGGCTCGACCGATGGCACGCAGGAAATCATCTGTAGAGTGCTCGCGGATTTGCCCGGCGAATTGATCGAACGACGGTGGGTGGATTTTTCGCACAACCGCAACGAGGCATTGAAGCTCGCGGCGAAATATGGCGATTTTGCATTGACGATCGATGCCGACGAAGTGCTCGAAGCCGACGCCGAATTCGTTTTTCCCAGGCTCGATGCGCCGGGTTACATGATCGAAGTGCACTATGCCAACACCTCGTATCAGCGCACCGCTTTGGTACGAACGAATGCGCTTTGGGAGTGGAAAGGTGTGCTGCACGAGGCACTCAACTCGCCGCTGGCGGCGGCCGTGCAGCGGTTGCCTGGATTGCGCATGCGACCGTTTCCCGATGGCGCCCGCAGCCAGCGTCCCGCCGAGGAAAAATATACCGACGACGCCGCTGTTCTGCAGCGCGCGCTGTTCGCTGAGCCGGACAATGCGCGTTACGCTTTTTATCTCGCACAAAGCTGGCGCGACGCCGGTCAGAACGAAAAAGCGCTGAGTGCGTACGAACATCGCGTGGCGATGGGCGGCTGGGACGAGGAAGTGTTTTTCGCGAAATTTCAGGCGGCCGTGATCAAGGAACGTTTGGGCCGCCCGTATGCCGATATCGTCGCAGCCTACCTCGAAGCTTATGATTTTCGCCCAGCTCGTGCGGAGTCGATGTGCGGGCTCGCACGCTATTGTCGCTTGCAGAATCGCTTTGCCGTGGCCGCGGAATTTGCGCGCATCGCGATGGAGATTCCGCAGACTGTCGACTTGCTGTTTGTCGATGTGACGGTGTACGCATGGCGTGCCAAGGACGAGCTTGCAGTCTCGGCCTACTATTGCAAAAAACGTGAGCTCAGCGAGCGGCTGTGCATGGAGTTGCTGGAAGGAAACTCGTTGCCGGAAAACGAGCGCGAGCGCGTGCAAAAGAATCTGGAGTTTGCGCGCTCGCTTTGAGAAATCGTTGCATGCCGATGCGATGATTTTCTTGCAGTCGCTGCGAAGGTTGCTGTGCGACGGATCGGAATCTTCGCGAAATTCGAAGATTCCGATTTGGCCGAGTTTTTCCGCAGCGCCATCTCATCGCGCATCGATTGAGCGATTCCAAAAAACGCAAGCAAGCCTACGTCGCGACAGGAATTTTCTTGTTGCGACCGACGGCGACCGCTGCTTTCGCGACCAGCGGCGCGACGACTGCCATTTTTTTGGTCATGCGATCCTGTTCCTTGAACGCCTTGGCGTAGCGCGTCATCTCATCACGCATCTTGGTATCACCTTCGGCCTTCGGGAACTGCCCCTTGTCGATGGCCTTGAGCATGCCGCGCATCAAATCGTAATCGTGATAGTCGCGATACGGTTTCAGATCCAGATCAGCGGGCACCTTGGTCAGGCGCTCGTCACCGATGCCCTTGACGTATTTCTGCATGAACCGGTCGTATTCGCGCCACGAAATTTTCTCGGCGCGGATCGCTGCTTCTTCGGCGCGCGTGGCGATCTGATGCGCATGCAGATAATGCAGGCCGAGCTGATCGATCAAGGTCTTTTCGACTTCCTCGTGCAAGATCAGATAACGCGCCACTTCGATCTCGCGACCGTTGTAAGTGAAGGTTTTCGGCAGATGTCGATCGATATAAATCGTCTGCCCGTCGTTACTGTAGCCGGCCAGATACGGCACATCATGTTTGCGATCCAGTTTTTTCACGCGACGGATGACCGCGTCGAGCGCGCGTTCCATCATCAGGCTGGACGCAAACCAGTCGGGAACACGCAATTTCTTGTGCGGCGCTTGCGGATGACAACACATGCTCGGCATAACGATCTCCTTTTCGCGTCTCAGTCAGGAGTGGCAAACGTTACAATAAAACGGCGGCGTTTGCAGGAGTGATCGAGTCTGCTCCGTAGGCTTTGCACGATCGCTGTGTGTCCGCGCGACGCAATCATGCTACGCGCTTTGTTTCTTAATCGGACATAAGAATTTTTACGTATTGCAGCGTGGCACTCGCGAACCGTTGTAGCAACATATGTGATCTAATTGTAAATAGCGCGGAATCGCGTGTCGTTTGTAAGGTTCAGGGGGAAAGATGTCAGCCGTGCTTGATCAAAGCGCGCCATGTGTAACGCACGGCGCGGCGCAGTATGTTGCGAGTGTGCCGGCACGACTCGAAACAAATCGCATCGCCCAACTCACCACGCTATTGCCGGGTTTGCTGCTCGGTTTGGTGGTGATCAAACTGTTCGTGTTGCTGATCGATCCCAATGTGCGCCTGTTTCTTGGTGATTCGGCGTCGTATCTGTACAGCGCGATCAACAATAGTACGCCGCCTGATCGTTCGTTCACTTACCCGTTGATGATTTTCATGACGGCGGTGCGCTCCGAATCGTTGTTTTCGCTGCTGTTGTTGCAGACTGGATTTGGCGTCGCGACCTGCACGCTGCTTTTTCTGATTCTTTATCTCGGGCTCGAAGTTCGCGCGTGGATCGCGGTGGCGGCGGCGCTGCTGTTATGCATCGAGCCTAGCCAGCTATTCTACGAACGCATGGTCATGACCGAGTCGGCCAGCAGTTTTCAATTGCTTGCGTCACTGGGTTGCGCCACCGCGTATTTGCGCAGCGGCAAGTTGCGCTGGCTGATGTTGTGCGTGCTGATCGGCACGGTGCTGGCAAGCCTGCGTGCCGGATTGGTGCCATTTGCACTCGCGGTGCCCCCGGCCGCGGTGCTCATCGGGGCGCTGTATGGCGTCAGCAAACGCCGACATGTGTGGATCGTGCATTTGCTGTTGGTGCTGCTGGTCACCGATCTGTGCCATGACGCTTATCGCGCATGGTACGGACGGCGTGCCGGTGGCGAGGCAGCATATATTCTGGATGCGCCGTTGTTTCGTCTTGGGCTGGTGGCGCCATTGGTTCGTCCCGAACATTTTGCCGGCACTGGCGTTGATCCTGCGATTCTGCACGAGGTCACCATTCCGCTCGACAATCAACGCCTGCGCGAAGAGCAAATCTGGTTGCCGGGTGGCCTGATTCCTGTGTTGCGGGCGCATCTCGGCGATCAGCGCGCGCGCCTGGTCGCGGCGATCCTCGCGAAACGTGCGGTGAGTGACAATCCGCTCGGCGTGGCGCGGCTCGGCATTACCACCTTGCCGGAATATTTCGATCCGCCACGACGCGAGATGCGCATGCTCAGCGATCTGGGTTCGGGCCAGCTGCCCGATGAAAAGATTCTGAGTTTGCTGCGTGAGTGGTTTCATTACGACGCCGCCAAAATTGCGCGCAACCATTCACCGGTCAAGGAGCTATTCGGCTACAGCGCGTATTGGCTGATCTTCTGTCTTTTTGCCCTCGCGCCGATCGGGCTGGCACTCGCCGGGCTGGGGCCGCATCGAGTGCCCGCCGTCGTGGTGCTGGTAACCGTGTGTGCGGTCGGATTGATGGTCGGGCAGGTGTTGTGTTCGCATATTATTTCGTTTCGTTACCTGCACCCATTTCCGATATTGCTGCTGCTGGTCGGCGCGGGCTTGGCCGAGCGATTGCTGCAAGGTCATGGTGTTACCGAGAAAGTCGAGCACTGGAAGAATTTCGGGGGAAACCTCGTAAAGCACGATGCGGAAGTCGCTTTGACCTAGCTCGGCGAGCCGTTTTTCTGCACACGCATTCAAGCACACTGATCGTTATCAACAGCCGCATCGCTGGTCAGCAAGCCAAGATTTTCTTCGCAGCTGGCGGCACGCAGAATATCCAGTTCGTATCAGTCACTGACAATTACGACACCGGCCAGATTCTTGCGCCGACTCAGCAGAACCAGGGTGGCGGCGGCAAGGTGCGCGGCTGGTTCGGTATTCCGCTGATCCGGGTTAATGTCATCGCCCAAGCAATTCCCGCGCTCGATGCGAAGGGGCTGTTGCTCTTGCTGGCGAGGGTCGGTGGTCTCGGCATGCTTGGAATGTCCGGTCAACATTTGCACAAAAATAATCGGAGCTGAGCCGCAAGCAATCTTCATCCAGAGTTTCGGGTTTTTCTCGTCGCAACATCGCGGTGTCGATCTCGCTGGCGCTTGCCGCTGGCATCGTTAGCGCTTACGCCGCCGATGTTCAGGTGAATACGCCACCAGCCGGAAACTTTGTCGTCAAGGACAACACTGGTATGACATCCATGTCGTGGGAGTTGAATGCAACTGCGACATGGATGTGGGCCTGATAAAGGGCCATTATTTCGCGAGCTGATTCAACTCGGCTTTGGCCTTCGCGAAATCCGCCTTGAACTCCGGGCTCTGCAACATGTTCGCCGCGATCACCGTGCCGGCGATCCGACCACCTTCGATATCACTCGGATAATGCACGCCATCAATGATGCGGTTGTGCGCATACTCCGCCGCGCGCGCGAAAATCGCCTCACGTTTTTCCGGCAACAGTTGCGCCAGGATAATCGCGGTCATGTAGGCATATGCAGCATGTCCGCTCGGATACGATCCACTGGTCGGTTTGTCGATGATCGGATGTACTTCTGTGCTGGCGAGGAAAGGACGCGGGCGTTGCCAGGCATCCTTGATCGCAAGGATCGCCACCCGACTGTCGTTGCTGATCTTTTTGAAAAACAAGGCAGTGAACGGCAGTTTGGCCGCAGTGAAATCCGCGCCGATCACATCGGCAAAACGAAATACCGACGTCTCGACATCGGCCTGCGCCCGTTTTATCAGCGCCGGCGTGCGTGTCTGCTGCGCTTCCAGCACGATGCGCAGATCGGTTTTGTCGGCTTCCGATCCGGCCACCGGTGGTGGCCCGAGCAAGATCGTCAGGTCGATCTGCGCATCGCCGAGATAACTCGTCTGCAGCGCGAATGCCGAGCCCGAAAACAGCGTGAACAGGGCGAACGCGAATATCGGTAGAAGTTTTCGCATGGGTCGCTCCGTGGATGAATCGGGACGTGCAAGATAAACGCTTCCGCGCCGACAAGCGATAGGCGTGGTGTGTTTTATGCCGCCGCGGATTTGGGTATGCTTTGCGATCATTTGTTTCGGCGCAAGACATGATCGAAAAATCTCCCGTCGAACCCAAGCGCGATTTCGTGCTCGCGTTAATCGCCTCGTTCAAATTGGTCAAGGCAGCCGCATTGATCGCCGCCGCACTTGGCGCGTGGCATTTGCTGGCGCCGAACGAGGCGGAGAAATTTGCGACCTGGCTGACGGAGTTGCCGTTTGTCACCGGACATTCGCTGGCAACTCGCGCCGCGGCGTGGTTGCTGCAATTGACTCCACGCAGTCTCGAAGCCATCGGTGTAGGTGCGCTGGTTTACGCCGCATTGTTTGTGCTCGAAGGCGTGGGTTTGCTGCTCGGAAAACGCTGGGCGGAATACCTGACCGCGATCATCACCGCCTCACTGATCCCATTTGAATTATACGAACTCGTGCATAAATTCGGGACGATCAAGGTTGCCGCATTGGTCGTGAATATCGCGATCGTGGTGTATCTGATCCGGCTATTGCGTCGCGAGCGTCGGCATTGATTTGAGCGATGGCGCAGCAGCTTCCACCCACACGATCAAGCCGTTCAATGCCGCATTGCCCGATGGCACATCGAGTGCAGCCGGGTCGGAAATATCGTTGTAGCTCGCACCATCCAGCGTCGCTGCACGCGTCAGCCGTGTGCCTGCGCGGCGATGATCGAAACCGTGCGGCAGCGACGCGACACCGCGCATCAAGTCAGCGCAGGATTTCACCGCGACGGTAACGCTGCCGATCGCCGAGCGCACGCGAACATCCACGCCGTCGACAATCCCGCGCGCCGCAAGATCGTCGGGATGCATCAGTAATTGATGCCGCGGTTTGCCCTTGATCAGGCGCGGCGCATTGTGCATCCATGAGTTGTTGCTGCGAATATCGCGGCGCCCGATCAGTTGCAGACTGTCGCCTGGCGCTGGCGTAAACGCATCGCTGGCGAGTCGCGCCAGATCCTCCAGCAACAAGACCGGTGCGCATTCGATCAAACCGCTTTCGGTTTGCAGGCGCGTCAGCAAATTAGGGCGCAGCGGTCCCAGATCGATGCCGTGCGGCGCGGCTTTCAGCTCGTCGAGCGTGATACCTGATCCGCCGTGTTTGAGGCCGACGGCAATCATCTGTTCGGGCGATGGCAGAGGTGTCCACGGTTTGTTTGCAGCCGCGCAATACGCTGCACCGAGTGCATTGAAAATTTCCCAGTCGCCGCGTTCGTGTTCCGTCTGTGCATGCAGCGGCATGTTCAAACGCGTCACGCGGCGCACCGCAAAAGCGTTGAAAATAAGGTCGTAGTGATGCTGCGTCAGCGATGAAACCGGTGGCAGAATCAGATCGGCATGCCGCGTGGTTTCGTTGATGTAGATATCGATCGACAGCATGAAATCCAGCGACGCCAACGCACCTTCCAGTGCACGACCATTCGGCGTTGACAACACCGGATTGCCAGCGCTGGTGATCAGCGCACGTACTTGGCCGTCGCCCGGCGTGAGGATTTCTTCGGTCAGCGCCGCTACCGGCAACTCGCCCGCGAATTCCGCCAGACCACGCACGCGACTGCGCCATGCGCCGTGATGGCCGCGTGCGGTGCCCGCGCCGGTGAGGCTGATGATGGCATCGTTCGGCACGATGCCGCCGGGCTGATCCAGGTTGCCGGTGTAGATGGCGATGAGCTGCAACAACCATTGCGCCAGCGTGCCGAACAGCTGCGTCGAGATCCCCATGCGTCCGTACACGGCGGCGTGCGGAGCCGCGTACAACTCGGCGGCGATACGTTCGACTTGTGTTGTGCTGATGCCGGTGCGCGCGGCGATAAGCTCACTGTCGAAATGCGCGATGCTCGCCAGCGCGATCTCGAAATCCTTGAGCTTGCTGCCGTAATGATCGAGACGCGGTGGGCCGATTCGTTGCAAGGCTTGCAGCAGCGCGATCAGGAACAGCGCATCGCTGCCCGGACGAATGAAAATATGTTCGCTCGCAATCTCGGCAGTCTCGCTGCGACGTGGATCGATCACTACCAGCTTGCCGCGTGCGCACAACGCCTTGAGGCGTTTTGCGATACCCGGCGCCGTCATCAGGCTGCCCATCGACGCCATCGGATTAGCGCCGAGCATCAGCAGGTAATCGCAGTGATCGATATCGGGAATCGGCAACAAAAATTGATGCCCGTACATTGCCCACATCACCACCTGGTGCGGCCACTGATCGACGCTGGATGCGGAAAAAATATTGCGCGATTTCAGCGCACGCAAAAAAGCCGGCGCATACGCGATGCTGCCGAAATGGTGCGCGTTCGGATTGCCGAGATACGCCGCGACCGAATTCGCGCCATGCTCGCGCTGGATCGCCGCGAGTCTTTCGCCGGCGAAGGCAAACGCCTCGTCCCACGAGATTTCCTCGAACTCCGTACCGCGCCGACGCAGCGGTGTGCGCACGCGATCAGGATCGGCTTCCAGATCGAGGATCGCGTTGCCTTTCGGGCAGATGTGGCCTTGGCTGAAAGGATCGGCCGCATCGCCGCGTATCGCTACGAGTTGCTCGTCTTCGTACTGGAATTCGAGGCCACAGATCGCCTCGCACAGCGGGCAGGCACGGAAACGGGATAGTTGCGACATCAATGGCTCCGGGAATTACGCGGGTAGAGCGATGTTGGAATCTATCCGCCAACACGCGACTTGCGAATCGCCAATTTGATGCTGGATGATTGGCGCAGGGCGACTTTACCCGATGTGGCGAAATGACGTCCAAGATTGTCTCGAAGGGCGAAATCTGCGCTGCTTCCGGCAGCGCCAAGCCTGCATTCCGCGCTCAAATTCCATTGCCCGGGAAACATGCTTGAATAGCTGGATCCTGACCGCACGTTTGTTTGCAGCGACGCAAATCAAACGATAGTTCCACTTCGTATTCCGAGCGTGCGGCGTCGGCGCGCACATCATTTTCCATTTGGCGGGAGCAATCGCTTGGCACTTTTCACACCGTTCGCTTTACGTGGCCTCACGCTGAAAAATCGCATCGCCGTCTCGCCGATGTGCCAATACTCGGCGCTGGACGGTATGCCGAATGATTGGCATATGGTGCATCTCGGCAGCCGCGCGGTGGGTGGTGCGGCGCTGGTCATGACCGAAGCCAGCGCCGTGCTTGCCGAGGGCCGCATCTCGCCCGGTGACGCCGGAATTTACAACGATGCGCAAGTTGCGGCGTGGCAACCGATCACGCGATTTATCCAGTCGCAGGGCGCGGTTGCGGCGATGCAGTTGGCGCACGCGGGTCGCAAGGCCAGCACTGATGTGCCGTGGCGCGGCGGTAAGCCGATTACGCTGGTGCACGGTGGTTGGGCACCAATTCCGGCACCTAGCGCGCTGGCGTTTTCACAGGATTACCAAGTGCCGCAAGAAATGTCGCTAGAGCAGATCCGGACGTGTGTGGCGGCGTTCCGCCGTGCCGCGCAACGTGCGTTGAAAGCTGGATTTTCGATAGTCGAAGTGCATGCCGCGCACGGTTATCTGCTGCATGAATTTCTCTCGCCGTTGAGCAATCGGCGCACGGATCAATATGGCGGAAGTTTCGATAACCGTACACGGTTGCTGCGCGAAATTACCGTCGCGATCCGCGAAGTCTGGCCGGAAAATCTGCCGCTGTTCGTGCGCATTTCCGCAACCGACTGGGTCGATGGCGGTTGGGATATCGAGCAAAGTATCGCGCTCGCCAAACAGCTCAAACCGCTCGGCGTAGACGTGATCGATGTCTCCACCGGCGGTAATGTGGCGCACGTAAAAATCCCGGTCGGGCCGGGTTATCAAGTGCCGTTCGCCGCACGCATTCGCCGCGAGGCCGAGATCCCGACCATCGCCGTCGGCATGATCACGGAATCATTGCAGGCCGATACGATCATCGAGAGCGGCGAAGCGGATATGGTGATGCTCGCGCGCGAGCTGTTGCGCGATCCGTACTGGCCGCGGCGTGCGGCGCACGAACTTGGCGTGACCTTGCCGCCGCCAGAACAATACCAGCGCGCGTGGTAATGGCCGCAGTTTTTACTGATTAGTGCGGCCGGAAATCCGCTGCCCCCATTCTTGTGAACCAGCGTGGGCGCGGTCGACCTGCATCGCAGCTTTTCAGTGATCAAAGCCAGTGCAGAACACCGTATCCGTGGCGCCACACTCGAGGAATCGGTTCTGCGATTCATAGGCGCCAAGATCCTGTGTGCCAAAAATATTGGCCGCCGATGGCAGATCGACGGTGCGCGATTTGCCATCCAGATCATGGCTGTTGCTGACGTAATAGGTGCTCGTCGTAGGCGCGAAATCGAAACCCAGCGAGGTCGTTTTCAGATGGTAATCAGCGTCGGCCGGATTGACGAAGGTTGGCACGCCGAGTGCGATACCAGTGCCAGTGCCGGGTAGTGTGCTGATGTCGTTGGACAAGATGTAGTTGACCACGAGATTTGCCGGATTGCCGGAGTAATCCAGTGCCAGCGTGCCCGCTTCGTCGATGATGCTGTTGGTGAGTGTCAGGTCCGATTCGGTATGAATCACGTGTGTCGTACCGATGGCATCGGCGGCAAATGTGCAGGAGTTGATGATAGTCGGTGTGTTGCTACCGTTGGTGTAGATCAGTTCGTGGCTTGTTGTATTTTCGGCCAGCAAGCAATTGAAGAGATCGGTACGCACGCTGTCACCGACGATGCGGATGGCGTGGTTCGCTTTGTTGAGGCGCATCGAAAACCGGTTGGCGATGAGATAGCCGGTGTCCTGTATCAGGATTATCGAGCCTTTTGTGATATCCTTGGTCTCATTTTCGTTGATCGTGTTGCACAGTTTCAAATTTGTACAGGCGATGGCACCCAGCGCTGTTGGAAAAACTCCGCCATATGCGAGATTGTCGCCGAGCCAAATTTCTCCGGCCAGGGATTGGTTAATGCTGGAGTCGACATCGGCATAAATAGCCGCCCCTTCCACAGCGATATTGTGCGCGATGCGATAGTCCCATGCGTAGACGGAGGCGCCGTTGAGCGTAGCGGGGGCTTGGGTACGGGGCTTCACGTAAATACCGCCACCGGTATGTGTGGCGGTGTTATTGGTGATGCCGACGGGTCTGGACGGATCGGTGCTGAAAAGCCGCGCGAACGCGTCACCATCATCGGAAGATACGACGGCGATACCGCCACCATAGGCCGCCGAATTATTGTTCACCACACTGAGACCGCTGTCAGAATCGGGAGAGCCGATATTGGCGCTCGCCGGGCCGACTACATCAATGCCGCCGCCATAACCGTTGAGTGCCTTGTTCAAATTGACCTGTGTATCCGGTTCGATCATCGTCAGTGATGAATTGCCGGTAATCAGGATGCCACCGCCGCCATCATGGCCGCCGGCCAGACCGTTGTTTGCGGTATTCCCGAAAATTTCGCTGTGCGCCAGCACCGTCAGTTGCGCCGTTGTAGCGCCGGTGCCGTTGAAAAAAATGCCGCCACCAATGTCCGCGGTATTATTGCCGACCCACGAGGTATCGAGGGTCAGTGATCCACTTCCTTCAAAACGAATGCCGCCACCTTGTCCGCCGGAGTTTTGTCCAGCGGTGATATCAAGAAAACGCATGGTGACATTGCTGTTGCCGGAGATCGCAAAGACGCTGCCGCTGCTACCACTGATGATGCCTAGCGGCCCGGTCGGCGGCGGTGCGCAAACGGGATTGCAGATGACGAGCGTGGCAGGACCACAGGCATCACCGTTGCCGCGTGCAATCAGCGCGATGTTCTTGTCGTTGATGGTCAGATGCTGGCTAGTGTAAGTGTGTTCGCGTGTAACAAAAATCTTCGTGCCATAACTGCAGATTGCGGCGTTGATGGCCGACTGAATATCGTTATGCGTGCACTTGGGATCATAAGTCGGACTGCTCGAGACATGGTCGCCGACATAGAATTCGGGCACTGGATGAATGGCATCGCAAAACGCCAGCGCGGAGCTATGCCACATCAGCATGCCGAGTAGCACCAGCAGGATACTCATCGAATATCGTTGACTGTTTGATCGCATCGGCATGCATCGGCGCTGCCGGCTTGCGCGACTGTCGGCGGAAGTGGACAACGTGCTTTCCAGACAAGTGCATGCGTACATGGAACGACTCCCAACCAAGCCCCGGAATGGGGGATATGGTCGAGTAACGCTAATTGCTGATGAATCGCGTCATTCTTTTTTCAGGCGTGGGCGACGCCTGCGAAGCAGTCAATTATTCCTGTAACGCGCCGCAGGTTCTGGAATCGGCCATCGCGTGCAACGCGGCTGCAAGCAACGGATGGGCGGTGAGATGGTTTTGTTCCAGCGTCGACATGGTCGCCTTGGCGCCGCTGTGTGCAATCTCGCAACTACCCGCTGCAGCGTGCGCCGTTGCCAGCCATAAGCGCGCTTCGAGCAAGCGTGGCTGCGTTGATTCGACTTCGGCTTCGGCCTGCGTAATCGCCGTCTTCAAACGGTGCGCAGCGGCTGGCGCACGTGCGCCCGCCAGCTCGCTTCGCGCCAGCGCAATATGCGCAGGTAGCAGCAGCGGATTCCAGCGATAACTTGCGGCCTGGATTTCAGCATCGGCGCGCGCGAATAGGTCGTTGGTACAAATCGCCCCGGCGCCATCGACGCAAGCCAGCGCGAGCAGCGCCAGCGCGTGACGGCGCAAATGTGGCGGATAACTCTTGCCGAAATGCTCGATTCCGTTCGCCAGCAATTGCATCGCATCGGCATTTTTTCCCTCAATCAGATCGAGTTCGCCGAGCGTGATCTCGCTACGACCGCGCCATGCGATATTTTCTCCGGCCTTGACCAGCGCCTCGGACTGCTCGAGCATTTTGCGTGCAGCGACAAGATCACCGCGTTCGATTGCCAGCATTGCAGCCAGCCGCAATACCAAACCGTAACGTGCGCTGGTCGCCCCGAAAACCGCCTCGACCATGTCCATCGCCTTGGTGCAGGCAGCGCTTGCGGTGGCAAGCGCCATCGAAAGTTCAGCGAAGCAAAGTTGCTCGGAATACGCCACCTGGGTTTCGCGCGGTTTGCCTCCGACGTTGTCGGCAATCGCCAGCGCGTTGCGCAAATTTTCGCGACCGTTGCGCAAATGCCCGGCATATACTTCGGCTGCGCCCTGGCCGGCCAGCGCCTGGCTCAGATCGAACGAATCCGGCGGCAGATTTTTCACATCGATCAAATGCGCGTGGCGATACGCATCCGCGGCTTCCTGAAAATTGCCGACGGCTTCCAGCCCGTAGGCGAGATTGTAATAACCGTCGCCGGCTTTTTCGCTTTCGTCACCATAAGCGGCGATGCGTGCATCAAGCGCCGCACGTTCATAACCGAGTGCTCGTTGTGGATCGCCTTGTTCATTCACTAGCTTGGCCAGCCCATCGTCCAGGCGCTGCATGCGTACCCCGCCGATATGCGCGGCGAGCAGGCGTTTTTCCGCAGCCTCAAGTTCGGGCTTGGCCCGTGTGTAATCTTCGCGATATAACGCATCGAGCGCGCGATCAACCAGCGCATCCAGAGTCAGCGGATCGTTCGGACCGAGTTCGGCTTCCGCGAGCGTACTGGCACGATCTGCCAGCGCCTGGCCGCGCCCGGGTTCGCCGACTTTGTTGTTCAAGCGCGCGAACATCAACAGCAGGTCGACGCGTTCGCTAGGGCCGAGTTCGTGCGCCTGATCGAGACGCTTCACGCTGCTCGCCAGCAGTTCACGCAGGCTCGGCTGCTTGTTTTCGGGCGTGCCTTGTTGCAGCGGATCGAAAATGCTTTCGACAAAATCGCGCACCGTGTTTGCCCGTGCAGCTTCATGTCGCGCAATTCGGGTTTGCCCCAAGGCCAGCGCGAGTGCCGCGATAATGGCGAGCAGAAAAGCCAGCGTTGTCGCTACGCCACCGCGATGACGCGTGACGAATTTTTTGGCGCGATACCAGCCCGATAGCGGATGTGCTGCCACCGGACGGCCATCGATCAGACGATCAATATCATCGGCGAATGCACCGGCCGAAACATAACGGCGTTCGGCTTCGATATTAATCGCCTTGAGCATGATGTTATCCAGGTCGCCACGCAACGAGCGGCGCGTGATATGCGCCGAGGCGGGCAGTATGCCGGGGTGGTCGTCGTGTTTGATTTGCGATGACGGCTTACGGCCGGTGCTGCCGCTGAGACGCTGGCCGGTAATGAGCTCGCCGAGCAGAATGCCGAGCGCGTAGACATCGGTCGCTGTGGTAATCAGCGCGCCGTTGTATTGTTCCGGAGCCGCATACGCTGGTGTGAATGCGGGCAATTGAGTTTGTGTCTCATCGTTGCCATCGAGCAATTTCGCGATACCGAAATCGAGCAGTTTGACCTGCCCATCGTCGGTTACCAGCACGTTGGAAGGTTTCAGATCGCGATGCACGATCAGCGCCCGATGCGCCGCTTCGACTACTCGGCAAACTTGCATGAACAGGCGCAGGCGCTGACGCAAATCGAGTCGATGTTCACGCGCGTAGTCGGTGATTGGTTTGCCTTCGACAAGTTCAAGCGCGATATAGGCGAGTCCGTTATCGGTGATGCCACCATCGATGAGCCGCGCGATTCCGGCGTGCTGGAGTTGAGCCAATGTCTGGCGTTCGCGACGGAACTGGCGTTGTGCATCCGGTGAATACAAACCGCGACGCAGAATTTTCAGCGCCATATTCTGGCGTACACCTTCACTCTCGCGACTGGCGCGAAATACCGTCGAAGAACCGCCTTCGCCAAGCACCGTTGCCAGCGTGTACGGGCCGACCAGACTGCCCGGTGCCATGACAAAAGCCATCTCGGGTTCGCCGATCGAGGCCGCTATGGTGCTGGCGCCGCCGCAAAAGATGGCGTCATCACGCTCATCAGCAGCCAGTAGTTGCGCAACGGCGCTACGCAACCCGACATCGGAACACTGGGCGGCGAGAAAATCCGCGCGCTGCGGTGGCGGCAGCACTACTGCGGTATCGAACAGCTCGCGCAATGACGGTGGCAAGGGTGATGAAGACATGTATTGCTCCAGCGCGAAAAGCTCAGAACAGGTAACGCCATACAGCGTGGCGATGCGTCATGACACGATCTCGTTTTTCAGGAAGGCGCGCGCAAATCGCCAGTCCCGATCGATCGTGGTGGGCGCCAGATCGAGCGTCGCAGCAACCTGCTCAATCGTCAGACCGGCAAAATAATGCAGCTCCAGAACGTGCGCTGCACGCGCGTCGGCCAGTTCGAGACGCTGGATTGCGGCGTCGATTTCCAGCGCCTGTTGCGCACTTTCGATCGCGAATTGCGGATCGGCACCGGTCAACGTGACGCGCATCCATGCGCCGCCAGCGCCATTACGCAGGCGATCACGGGCGCGATCCACCAGCAGATGGCGCATCGCGCGCGCAGCATAGGTGAAGAACTGCGCAGGATGTTCGAACACGAGTTCGCGATTGCTGTTCATGCGCAAATACAATTCATGCACGAGCGCGGTGGTGTCCAGGGTCGACCCCGCACGATTTTGCGCCAGTCGTTTTCCCGCCATGGCTTTCAGACGCTCATACACTTCCGCGAACAAGGCGTTGGTGGACTGTGCGGCAGGATCGCTTCCGGGAATATTCGGCGTCGGGTTCATCGTTGCATGGCGTCCGGTCGGCAGCGTATCGGTCGGGATTGTGACACTGCAACCGGGCGATGAATATCGTCGTGTAGAGTTTTCTAATCGAGCAACTGTCGATTAAGCTCGGTTCGATAGCTGGCCGAATCGGGACCTGATTCTGGCCCGAGCAGATAACGTTCCCAGAGATCCTTGCCGACCTTGTATCCATCTGTGGCGATACGCGCATCGAACTCGCCCCATGCTGCGCCCAATCCTTCATACGGGCCGTGATAAATCGTGCGGATCACTTTCATCGCGAGCCATTCGCCCGGCTTGACGCGCCCCACGGCGAGCACGGGGGCGCTGACCGCTACGCAGATTTCAAAATCAAAATCCGTTGCGGTGATTTTCAGGTGATGTGTGAACCAGGGCCCGATCGGGCCGATGCCTTGCGCCTTCACTGCCGCGATCATTTCGTTGATGCCAGGGCCGATCACCTTCTGCATCTCCGCACGCGCCACCTTGATCGGAATGATGGCGGTCAACAACGCCGTGGTTTGAACAACGACAGGTGAGTCGAGCATGGTCGTATCTCCGGCAGGTTTTAGCTATTCGTCAACGCGTGATGTTACGCCCGCCGCGCTGTCGATGTGACGCAAATAATATCCAGATTGTATTGTCCGGCGTCAGGTATTCTTCGCATCTCGAATCCACTGCCTGGCGAGCCATATGCCGAACAAGATTATCGCGATACTCGATCCGCACAGCCGCGATATCGGCGATTTTTCGGTACGGCGTTTGTTGCCTGCGCTGAATCACCGCATGGTCGGGCCATCCGTTTTTTTCGATCATTTCGGGCCGGTGCATTTTGCGCCGGGGCAGGGCATGCAGGTGCGTCCGCATCCGCACATCGGCCTCGCCACGGTGACGTATCTTTACGATGGCGCGATCGTGCATCGCGATAGTCTCGGCAACATCCAGACGATCGTGCCGGGCGATGTGAACTAGGGCCTGTTAACACTAACTCATTATTCGTAGTATACTTCGGCAATGGAAATTACCGAAGCGCAATTTGCTCTTGTGAAAGACTGCCTGCCCGTGC
>JAYVTP010000407.1:0-3505 GCA_043788685.1 Pseudolysobacter sp.
GCGGCGCCGAATAAAGCAGTTGCCAGAGCAGCAAATAATCCGCCTGCTTCCAGCACCGAAGGCGACCTGCTCGCCTCGGTACGCGAACTTCTTGCCAGCCGCCGTGTGCCCGCGCGTTTACAGCCCGCACGCGCCGATGGCAGAGCGGTGCCGATCATCAGCCTCGACGATCTGCAAACCGCCTTGCTCGGACCGCAAGCCGACTTCTCGCAGGCGTCCAGCGCTCAGGATGCTGGCACGAACCGCAATTTCGGGCCGCGCCCGACGGCCAGTATCCCGAAGACCGCCGACCAGATCCGCCACGCGATGCAGCGTCGATCACACCAGATCGATCCGTACGCGCCGCTGCCGCAACTGGCGCCCGAACATACCGATACCATCGATCTGATCGACTTGCTGATGCAGCAGGTCAAACAGACTTTGCCGCGGCATGTGAACGCACTGGGGTTGATTGATCAGTTGCATGCGCCGATGTTGCGTGTAGCTTTGAGCGACGAAGGATTTTTCACCCAGCGCGAACATCCGGCGCGCCAGTTGCTGAATACCCTGGTCGATGCGAGCCTGCATTGGCGCGACGAAAACGGCGTCGATCCCGATCCGATGCTCGCAGAAAAAATCCAGTGGGTGCTGCAGCATCTGAATGCGGAAGCGCGGCCAACGCCGGAATTCCTCAGTCAACTGCACGAAGACATTACACGGCATTTGCAGACGCTGGAACGCAAGGCCGAGGTCGCCGAACGCCGCGCGATCGATGCGAGCCAAGGCCACGAACGTGTCGAAAGTGCGCGCCATCTCGCCACCGGTGCAATTGCCGAACGCATTGCGCGCCATACCTCAACACCAAAACTGTTGCTGACTTTGCTGGAGCAACCGTGGACTGACGCGCTGACGCTGACCCTGCTGCGCCAGGGCAAGGACAGCGAGGAATATGCGCGACGCCTGAGCATCGCCGAAAGCCTGCTCGACAGCACCATTGCCGGCGCGCCGCCGCCACCGACGGAAATGCGCGTGGAAATCGAATCGGGCTTGAGCCAAGTCGGGATGTATGCTGAAGATATCCATGCGATCAGCGCGCGTTTGTTCACCCATCGCAGCGCCACATCGGTGGATGAAATCGAGACTACGACGGCGTGCGCGTTGACCGAAAAACTCGAAGTCGCGGCGCAATCGATCAAGAAAGGTGTCACCACAAAACCCGTTGTCGCGGAAACAGCCGAAGCCAAAGTTGCCGTCGCGCCGCTCAATGCGATCGAGCGCCAGATTCTAAGTCACTTGAAAACGCTGCCGTTCGGCACGTGGTTCGATTTTGTCACCAACCAGCAAGGCGATACGGTGCGGCGCAAGCTGGCGTGGTATTCCACGCTCAGCGGCAACTGCCTGTTCGTCAACGCGCGCGGTGTGCGTATTTGCGAACGCAGCTTCGAACAAGTGGCGCGCGATATGGCGCGCGACCAGATTCGCTTGTTCCGCCCGGTGCCCGAATCACTGATCGACCGCGCGTTGAAATCGGTCTGGGATACGCTGCGGCAACTCGGCGGTCGCAAGACGCCGACTTCGTCGCGACCGCCCGCCTGATCGATGCAACATTTTTTCAACCTGTCTCGCGTTACATCTACCGCCGCCCGAAACCGGAATCATCATGCGAAACGATAGTGGCAGTGATGTTAAAAACAAACGTCGCAGCGAGCGCCGCAAGGTGACGGTCGCCATCCCGGTGACCAACGCGCTGACCGGCAGAATCGCCGGCCAGCTGGTGAACGTTTCGGTCGATGGCCTGATGTTGGTTTCCTCACAAGCGGTAGCCGATGACAGCCTGCATCAGTTCGATTTCACCCTGCCCGGCATACGCGGCACGGGTCGGCGCATGCAGGTCGGCGTGCATGAACAGTGGAATGAATCGGCGAGCACGCCGGGGCAATTCTGGCTCGGCTTCAATATCATTGACATCAGCCCCGACGACGAAGTCGCACTCGATGCATGGGTGCACGATTCGGCGGCATCAGCTGCGCTGATCTAGAACACGCTGGAACGCGCCGCTACATTGCGACAGCGGCAATTCGTTTGGTCGAAAACGACTGATATCGCGTGTCTGGAAGCCTGACACATCGCGGCTGTTTGCGGCACAATACGGCATCCTCGCGATCCGGATTCCGCTCATGCAAACTCAACTCGCCTCGCTGTATCCCGACCATATCGCCACGCTCAAGCAGCGCGCCGATGCCGCGCTCGCAGCGGGCGGATTCGATCACCTGCTGATTTCCAGCGGCGCGCAGCATTACCAGTTTCTCGACGATATGCCGTATCCGTATCAGGTCAGCGCGCAATTCAAGGCGTGGCTGCCGGTAACGCGCGCGCCGTATTCGTGGCTGGTGTATACGCCGGGCGCGAAACCGAAACTGATTTATCTGCAACCGCACGATTATTGGCATGTCGTGCCCGAAGCACCGAGCGGTTACTGGGCTGAGCATTTCGATATCGAGATCATTCGCGACGGTCGTGATGCGGCCGCCTTGTTGCCGAAAAATATCGCGCGCTGCGCGATCATTGCCGAGCCGCAGGCCACGCTCGGCGACTACGTGCCGAACAATCCGCCAGCCGTGGTCAACTACCTGCATTACCAGCGCGCCTACAAAACCGAATATGAACTAGCGATGCTGCGCGTGGCGAGCAAACTCGGCGCGCGCGCGCATCGTGCCGCAGAGGCGGCATTTTGCGATGGCAAATCCGAATACGATATCCAGCTCGCTTATCTCGCCGCTGCGCATCAGGGTGAAAACGAACTGCCATACGGCAATATCGTCTGCCTCAACGAACACGCCGCGATCCTGCATTACACCGATCAGCAGCGTTTTCCACCGGCGCAGATTCATTCGTTCCTGATCGATGCCGGCGCGAGTTTCCACGGCTATGCGAGCGACATCACGCGCACTTATGCAGCGCCGCACGCTAGCGAATTCCAGCATCTGATCGATGCAGTGGATACGGCGCAGCTTGGCTTCTGCGCGAAGGTCCGTGTCGGCCAGAATTATCTGGATCTGCATGTTCATGCGCATCATGTGCTCGCCGAAATTTTGCGGCAGCAGGGCTTCATCCGCATGAGCGCGGAGAGTGCGGTCGAGTCCGGAGTTTCGAGTGTATTTTTCCCGCACGGCCTCGGCCATTTCATCGGCTTGCAGGTGCACGACGTCGGCGGATTCCAGAAAAATATCGCCGGCGACACAATCGCCAAACCGGCGGCGCATCCGTATCTGCGCCTAACGCGCACGATCGAGGCGCGCCAGGTGCTGACGATCGAACCGGGCATCTATTTCATCGACATGCTGCTGGCCAAACTCAAGAGCGGCGCGCATGCCAACGACATCGTCTGGAGTAAGGTCGATGCATTCCGGCGCTACGGCGGTGTGCGCATCGAAGACGATGTGATCTGTACCGAATCCGCGCCAGAAAATCTCACGCGTGATGCGTTCGCCGCGACGCAAACCATGATTGCAGAAAGCGCGATCGG
>JAYVTP010000408.1:0-4095 GCA_043788685.1 Pseudolysobacter sp.
CAGCGCATTCGAAGCGAAAGAGCTCGGCCTGCTGCGTGCCAACGATACCGTCGTGTTCAACGCCTACGAGTTGCTTTATGTCGCGATCGTCGAAGCGCGGGCACTTGCCGAACGTGGTTATCGCCCGCCATTGCCGGCGCGTGCCATTGCGGTCGCGGGCGACACCGGCACGGCCAGTTTCAAGGCTAGCCTCGTCAATATGCTCGAAGGCCGTTTCATCTCCGCACACGATTTTGAAGTCAGCAGTCGCATCGCCGATACCTTGTGCGGCGGCGTGATCGAACGCGGCAGCCTGGTCGACGAACAATGGTTGCTGGACCTGGAGCGCAAGCATTTTGTCGCGCTCGCGCAAATGCCGAAAACACAAGAACGTGTGATGTTCACGCTCAAGACTGGTAAACCGCTGCGCAACTGATTCGGCACGATTTCATTCAGCACGCGTCGATCGCGTGCTCTCAAGGAAAAACCGCAATGAGCAAACAAGTACAAGAAGCCTATATCGTCGCCAGCGTACGCAGCCCGGTAGGCAAGGCGCCGCGTGGCATGTTCCGCAATACGCGTCCTGACGACCTGCTTGCACATGTGCTGCGCGCGACACTGGACAAGGTACCGAGTGTGGATCGCACGCGCATCGACGACGCCGTGATCGGCTGCGCCATGCCCGAGGCCGAGCAAGGCATGAACGTCGCGCGCATCGGCGTGCTGCTGGCCGGTTTGCCGAACGTTATCTCGGCGGTCACGATCAATCGGTTCTGTTCATCCGGCCTGCAGGCCGTGGCTATGGCGGCCGATCGCATTCGTCTTGGTGAAGCCGACCTGATGCTTGCCGGCGGCACCGAAAGCATGAGCATGATTCCGATGATGGGCCATACCGTGGCGTTCAATCCGGCCGTGTTCAACGACGAGAATATTGCGATCGCTTACGGCATGGGCATCACTGCGGAAAAAGTCGCGGAGCAGTGGAAAGTATCGCGCGATGCGCAGGATGCGTTCGCCTTGCGCAGTCATCAGCGCGCGCTCGCAGCAATTGCTGCTGGCGAATTCAAGGACGAAATCGCACCGTTCCTGCTCGATGACCATTACCCGGATTTGGCGGGCCGCGGCATCAGGAACGATCAGCGCCCGATCGATACCGACGAAGGTCCGCGCGCCGATACCAGCATCGAAGGCCTGGCCAAACTGCGCACGGTATTTCGCGCCGGAGGTTCGGTCACGGCAGGCAATTCGTCGCAAATGTCGGATGGCGCGGGTGCGGTATTGCTGGCCAGCGCGCAGGCGATCAAGGATTACGGTCTAACTCCTCTTGCCCGCTTCGTCGGATTCGCCGTTGCTGGCGTGTCGCCGGAAATCATGGGCATCGGCCCGAAGGAAGCGATTCCGAAAGTACTGCGCCAGACCGGCCTCAACAAGAACGATCTCGACTGGATCGAACTTAACGAGGCTTTCGCCGCGCAAGCCCTAGCGGTGATGCAGGATACCGGGCTCGACCCGGACAAGGTGAATCCACTCGGTGGCGCGATTGCGCTCGGTCATCCGCTCGGTGCAACGGGCGCCATTCGTATCGCCACGCTCGTGCATGGATTACGTCGACGCAAACAAAAGTACGGCATGGTGACGATGTGTATCGGCACGGGCATGGGCGCTGCAGGAATTTTCGAAGCCTTGTAATTCGCGCATTACCCCAAAATTTGGTCGCACCAACAATCCGGAGGAAACCCGCCCTTGCATTGCATGGGTGGGTTTTTATTTGCCGCGATTATTGGCCGCGATCTTGCCACTGAAATCGCGGTCGAATTATTTGCCCTGCAAGCCTAGTGACAGTGGCTGCAACAGACTCCAGGCACGCAGGTTGACACCACCGAGATGAAAGCTGATCACGCTGCGCAACATGCGTCGCAGCACGGTCAAGGCGGCGGCCTCTGGCATCCGGTCGGTCGCGAGCGCCAGCAGGTATTCGCCGCGCAGGCAGATGCCAGTCGATGCGCTAGTCCACGGTCGTGGACCCACTTCGGCGTGATAACTGTAGTTGGCCTCAGCTAGCAACGGCAGTCCGCTATCGGGCTCGTGATCGAGCACCAAGGCGTAGCCGATATGTTCGAGCAGGTCGCGCTCAAAACGTCGCAATGTCCAGCCTGGCGATTCACCCGCGGCGAGACGTTGCAGGCATTGTTCGTAAGCAGAAAATGCCTCGGGATGCGCATCCTGGCGTGCGGTAAGACGCAGCACGAGTTCGTTGACATACATCGCGCACAGCAGCAGCTCGCCGTGCAACACCAGCGGACTGGCGGCGGCCTCCACATTGCCTAGCGTGGCGAGTTCACCGCGTGCAGTCCAGGTGCAAAACAATGGTTGCAGTGGTTGCAGGATTGCGCGTGCACTGCGCTGACTGGCGCCACGCACGCCGCGCGCGATCGCTCCAACCCGGCCATGATCCGGAGTAAACAATTCCAGCAGCAAACTGGTTTCGCGGTAGGCGCGCGCGTGCAACACATACGCTGCCTGCTGCTCGACGCGCATAGCGTCGAGCTAGTCCGTGTAACCGAACTGTTTCAATGCGGCATCCTGCTGTGACCAGTTTTCGCGCACACGTACAAACAGACCGAGAAACACCTTGGTTTCCAGCAGGCTTTCGAGCTGCAGTCGCGCCGCCGTGCCAATGCGTTTGAGTTGTTCGCCGCCAGCACCGATCACGATCGCTTTCTGACCTTCGCGCTCGACCCAGATCACCGCACCGATGCGCAGCATCTTGCCTTCGCGCTGGTATTGTTCGATCTCGACCGTGGTCGAATATGGCAGCTCCTGATTCAATAGCCGCATCAATTGTTCACGCACTCTTTCCGCCGCCAGAAAACGCTCACTGCGATCGGTGATCTCGTCTTCGGCGAACATCGGTTCGGCTTGCGGTAGACGTTTGAGTATGCCCTGCTCCAATCGGTCGAGACCATCGCCGCGACGTGCCGAAATAAGATAGATATCGTCGAATACATGCGCTGCGGTCACCTTCGCGATGAACGGCAAAAGCTCTTGTTTACTTTTCTGCGTATCGGTCTTGTTGATCGCCAACAGTCGCGGTCGCTGGATATTTTCGAGTGCCTGATACACCTGCTGATCCTCGTCGCGCCATTGCATTGCTTCGATCACCTGGATCAACACATCGGCCTCGTCCAGCGCCTGTTGCGCAACCCGATTGAGCTGGCGATTCATCGCGCTCTTGCCGGCCTGATGAATGCCCGGCGTATCGAGATAAATGATCTGGCCCTGGCCGCGATTGGCAATGCCGAGAATGCGATGTCGCGTGGTTTGCGGTTTCGGGCTGACAATACTCAGGCGATAACCGATCAGCCGATTCAGCAAAGTCGACTTGCCGACATTCGGTCGTCCGACCAGTGCAACCAGGCCGCAGCGTTGATCGGTTTTTGCCGGCTCGATCGGCTGCGGTTTTGATTGTTCAGTGTCCATGGCGCAACCAGTGCTCTACTTGAGTTAAAACTTGGCTAGCCGCCAACTGCTCTGCGGCGCGGCGGCTGTGGGCGCTGGCGACAGCTTCCGCCTTGGCAACCGCGACGCTACATTTCACATCGAACTGCTTGGCGTGATCCTCGCCGTGAGCATTCAACAATTCGTACTCCGGCAGCGGCAAGGCACGTCCTTGCAACAATTCCTGCAGCCGGGTTTTTGCATCCTTGGTGGTGTCGGCCAGATCGACCAGCGCATCGGCATAAAGCTCGCGCACGTATTTGCGACAAGCATCCCAGCCACCATCGAGATACACCGCAGCCACCAGCGCTTCCAGCGCGTCGGCGAGGATCGAATCGCGGCGATGACCACCACTTTTCATTTCGCCTGCCCCGAGCCGAATCTGCGCGCCGAGTTCCATATTGCGCGCAATTTCCGCCATCGCCAAACCGCTGACCAGACTCGCGCGCAACCGCGTCAACTGGCCTTCATCGGCCTTGGGATAATTTTCGTACAACAGTTCGGCGACCAACATGTTGACCAGCGCGTCGCCGAGAAACTCCAGACGCTCGTTGTTGTGCCGTGCATGGCTGCGATGTGTCAGCGCCTGCTCATGCAAGCGCTCATCGCGAAACTGAT
>JAYVTP010000409.1:0-2488 GCA_043788685.1 Pseudolysobacter sp.
ACCGCGCGCTGCTGTGCCTACACCCTCGCCACGGCGCTGTCCCAGTTCTGGAATCCATGAAAGCCTTATTGACACCGCCGCTGCCGAGCAGCAGCAAACATCGCAGTTTCTGGTTGCCGCCGCATGGTTCGGCACTCGCATTGGCGATTGCTGAAACCGCACGCCGGCACGATGGTCTGGTGGTAGCGGTAACGCGCGATACCCATGCCGCGCACACGCTCGACGACGACTTGCGCGTGTTCGCCGGCGAGTTGCCGGTGCTGCATTTTCCGGATTGGGAAACCCTGCCCTACGATCTGTTTCCACCGCATCCAGAAATCGTTTCGCAGCGCATCGCCACGCTGTATCAATTGCCGACGACGACACGCGGCGTATTGGTAGTGCCGATCGGCACGCTGATGCAGCGCCTCGCGCCGCGCAGCTTCATCACCGGTTTCGGCCTAGTGTTGGCGGTGAAGCAGAAACTCGATCTCGGCATCGAACAATGTCGCCTCGAAAGCGCCGGTTATCGGCATGTACCGCAGGTTTCCGAACCCGGTGATTTTGCCGTGCGCGGCGCGTTGCTGGATATTTTCCCGATGGGCAGCGCCGCGCCGTATCGTGTCGAATTATTCGACGACGAAATCGATTCGATCCGTACTTTCGATCCCGAATCGCAACGCTCGCAGGAAAAAGTTGAATCGGTGCGCCTGCTGCCCGCGCGCGAATTTCCGCTGACCGAAGCATCGGCGAAACATTTTCGCAATACCTTGCGCGAACGTTTTCCGATCGATCCGCGCCGTTGCCCGGTGTATCAGGATCTGAAGGAAGGCACGACACCCGCCGGTATCGAATATTATCTGCCGTTGTTTTTCGAGAAGACCGAAACGCTGTTCGATTATCTCGGTAAGAAATCGCTGTTTGTCTTGAACGAAGGCGCGCTTGATGCGGCAACGCAGTTCTACGCGCAGGCGCAGGCGCGTTACGACCAGCGCGCGCACGATATCGAGCGCCCCATTCTGCCGGTGCAGGAGTTGTATCTTCCACCGGAAAACTTGTGCGAACGCCTGAACCAGACCTTGCGTGTCGAGATCGTCGATAAAGGTCGCAACGAGCGTGCCGTCGCACTCGCTACGCAACTGGCACCGCAACTCGCGCTCGCGCGCAAGGGCGAAATTCCGGGCGCGGAACTGAAAGCGTTTCTGAGCGCGTACCCGGGTCGGGTATTGATCGCCACCGATTCGGCAGGCCGTCGCGAAGGCCTGCTCGATACACTTGCCGAACTCTCGATCAAACCTGCGGTAGTCGCGAGCTGGCAAGAGTTCCTGCTTAGCGACGCACGTTTCGCGATCACCGTCGCCACGCTCGACGATGGCCTCGCGATCAACGATCCGCCGCTGACCGTGCTGACCGAGCGCCAGCTCTACGGCGAGCGCGTGCAGCAGCAGCGTCGTCGCAAAAGAGTCGGCCGCGATCCCGATGCGATCATCCGCGATCTGGCCGATCTCGCGATCGGTGCGCCGGTGGTGCATGCCGACCATGGTGTCGGCCGTTATCAAGGTTTGCTCAAGCTCGACGTCGGTGGCGAAGGCGGCGAGTTTCTCGCGATCGAATACGCCAAGGGCGACAAGCTCTACGTGCCGGTCGCGCAGTTGCATCTGGTCAGCCGTTATTCCGGCGCTTCGCCGGAACTCGCGCCACTGCATTCGCTCGGCGGTGAACAATGGGTCAAGGCCAAACGCCGCGCGGCGGAAAAGGTTCGTGATGCCGCCGCCGAACTGCTCGCGCTGTACGCCAAGCGCGAGGCACGACCCGGTTACGCGTTCGAGTTTGATCGCGCGATGTACGCGCAATTTTCGGCGACCTTCGCGTTCGAGGAAACACCGGATCAAGCCACTGCGATCGAAGCGGTGATCAACGATCTGATCGCGCCGAAATCGATGGATCGCGTGGTCTGCGGCGACGTCGGTTTTGGCAAAACCGAGGTCGCACTGCGCGCCGCATTTGTTGCCGCGATTGCGGGCAAACAAGTGGCCGTGCTGGTGCCGACTACGTTGCTCGCGCAACAGCATTACCAGAATTTCCGCGACCGTTTCGCCGACTGGCCGATCCGCGTCGAAGTGCTGTCGCGCTTCAAGTCGAAAAAGGAAATCGAAGCGGAAATCCGCAAGCTCGCCGACGGCAGTCTCGATGTGATTATCGGCACGCATCGGTTGTTGCAGGCCGACGTGAAGTTCAAGGATCTCGGCCTTGTCATCGTCGATGAAGAACAACGTTTCGGCGTGCGCCAGAAAGAAGCGCTGAAAAAACTCCGCGCCGAAGTCGACCTGCTCACACTCACCGCGACGCCGATTCCGCGCACGCTCAACATGGCGATGAGCGGGCTGCGCGATCTGTCGATCATCGCCACGCCGCCAGCGCATCGGATGGCGGTGCAGACCGTTATTTCGCCGACGGATCCGGCGCTGATGCGCGAAGCGTTCCAGCGCGAACTGTCGCGCGGCGGCCA
>JAYVTP010000410.1:0-9925 GCA_043788685.1 Pseudolysobacter sp.
TGCGCGTTTCTCGAACCGATCGCGTTGTATATGACCAAGGATCTGTACGACGCCGGTGATGGCCAATGGCTGTTTGCGTATCCGCCGCTCGATCAGGCAATGACGCTCGGCGAAGGTCGCGTCTATCACGAAGACGCCGCGGATTTGCTGATCATCACCTTCGGCAACGGCGTGCCGATGAGTTTGCGCGCCGCGCGCGTGCTCGAAACGCAGCACAAAATCAAAACACGCGTGCTTGACCTGCGCTGGCTGCAGCCGCTGAATGCCGAGTTCATCGGCAGGCACGCCGGTGAGTGCAAACGCATCCTGATCGTCGATGAAGGCCGGCGCAGCGCCGGTGTCGGCGAAGGCATCATCACCGCGATCGTCGAAGCGGGTTTCGGCGAAAGGCCGATCGCGCGCGTGGTGGGCGAAGACACCTACACGCCGCTCGCCGGCGCCGCGACCTTGGTATTGCCATCTGATCAAAGTGTGATCGACGGCGCGCTGGCCTTGCTCAAATCCTGAATCCACTGCGCAACCGGAGATCGTCATGCAAGCACTCGTGTATGAAAAATTCGGCAATCCGAAAGAAGTCCTGGCATTACGCGAGTTGCCGGTGCCCGAGCCGAAAGACGGCGAGGTGCTGCTGAAACTGATCAAGTCGCCGATTCATTATCACGACATCGCGATCATTCGCGGCGCCTACGGTTATCGTCCGCCATTGCCGGCGATTCCGGGTTCGGAAGGTGTGGCACGTATCGAGAAACTCGGCGCAGGGGTCAGCGGATTTCAGCACGGTCAGCGCGTCGCGGTTTCATTTGCGTCCAGCGTCTGGGCCGAATATTTCACCGCGTCGGCGGCGATGGTGGTGCCGTTGCCCGATGCCGTTTCCGACGATGCCGCATGCCAGCTATTCGCCATGCCGCTCAGCGCAATCCTGCTGATGCAGGAAATGCGTTTGCAGTCCGGCGACTGGATAGTGCAGAGTGCGGCAAACGGCACCGTCGGTCGCATTATCATCCAGCTCGCGCGCGCGCAAGGCATCAACGTGATCAACCTCGTGCGTCGTGCCGAGGGCATCAATGAACTCAAAGCCGTGGGCGCCGAGCACGTATTTTCCAGCGACGACGAAGGCTGGGCGCGCAAGGCACGCGAAGTGGCCGGACGCAGCCCGGTGATTCGCGCGATCGATTCGGTCGGCGGCACGACATCGCTGCAATTGCTCAGCGTGCTCGGCAAGGATGCGCAACTGATCTCGTTCGGATCGATGTCCGGCCAGCCAATGCAGATCGATTCGGGCAAGCTGATTTTCGCCAATATCCAGGTACGCGGTTTCTGGGGCGGCGCGTTGTTCGATGCATCGAATGCCGATGCCAAGCGCGCGCTGATCGCCCAAGCGGTGACGCTGGTAGCGAACAAGCAACTGGATTTGCCGCTCGAAGGCGAATATCCCATGAACGAAATCCAGGCCGCGCTCACCCATATCGCGCGTCCGGGCAAGGTCGGCAAAATCGCTCTGGGCGCCATCGTTTGAGTTTATGCGCTCGGTCGTGAAAGATTTTATAGCCATCCTCGCTTGATTCGGGCGCGCTGGCTGCGCGCAATTTGTTTCTAAAAATCTTGCCAGTAACCTATCATTGCGGTCGATGACCCTTACGCACGCCAGCACGATTCTGTTTGCCGATGTCAGCGGCAGCACGCGCTTGTTCGAGCAGCGCGGTGATGTCGCCGCGCGCCGCATCATCACGAGTGTGCTGGCCGCATTGAGCGAGGTCGTGGCGACTCACGGTGGGCGTGTTATCAAGACCATCGGTGACGAGATCATGGTGGTTTTCCCGGGCGCCATTCAAGGTTTGCTGGCTGCTGTGGACATGCATCGCCGTGTCGATGAGGATGTCGATTTCCGTCGCGATAATCTCGCCATCCGTATCGGCCTGCATCATGGCGATACCTTGGTCGAGGACGGCGACGTTTACGGCGATGCGGTGAACGTCGCCGCGCGCATGACCGCGCTGGCCAAGCGCCAGCAGATCGTCACGACTGCGAGCACACTGAAATCCTTGACGAGTGCGGCGATGCTGCAAACACGATCGCTCGGGCAAGCGCGCGTCGCCGGCAAGCAACAGCCGATCGAGATTGTCGATGTGCTGTGGCAGAACACCACATCGCATTTGACGATGGTGCAACGCGTGATCGGCAGTGAAGATGTCGGCCCGCCGCGCAATCGCTTATTAGTGCGTTATCGCGGTCGTGTGGTCGAGCTCGATGAAGCCTCCGAACCCTTTACCCTGGGTCGCGACGCGAGCAACGATCTGATGATCGAGGCCGACTGGATCTCGCGCAATCACGCCATGATCGAATACAAACGCGGCCATTTCATGTTGTCGGATCGATCGACCAACGGCACGTATGTCAAGCTCGGCGACGATGCTGAACTGCATCTGCATCGCGACGAATTTCATCTGCGCCGCACCGGCACGATCAGCCTCGGGCAGACGCTTACGCTGAATCAGGAACACGTTTTGTATTTTCAGTGCAGCGAAGTTTGAGCGGGTCACCCGCGTTGGCGCCTCATCCCAGCGCAGGCTGAGATCCATTTGGCTCTCGCTTCCCTCGCTTCGACTTGACCAGAATCAAAATGGATCCCAGCCTGCGCTGGGATGACGGCATTAGTCGGGAGTGACGGCCTGATCTGACGAGTCTTCACACATCGAATCCATTCTTGAAAATCGCATCGTAATTCGTCGGCGGCAGATCCGTGCCCTGGAAAATCCCGAGTGGGGTATATCCGCTGTAACCCGGAAAAACGTAATACACATTCGGGTTGGCGAGGCGGCGCATGAGCGCTTCGGACAAAACCTGACGATAGTCGGTGGTGACATTGAGATCCGCACCTTCGAACAACTGATTGGATCCGTCGGGATTGGTGCCGAGCCCCGCAAATGTGCCGTAAGTCTGGCCGCCGTTGACCGCCGCGCCCATCGCCAGCATCACCGTGCCGTAGCCGTGATCGGTGCCGCCCGAGGCGTTTTCCAGAACACGGCGGCCGAATTCGCTGACCGTTACCACGCTGGTGTGCTGCATGTAATTGCCGTTGTTGTCACCGGCCAGATCGCTGTAAAACGCATTCAAACCTTCGGACAAGGTCTGCACCTGATTGCCGAAATAATCGTAGCTGTTGACCGGCGAGCCTTGCTCGTTGTGCGTATCCCAGCCGCCAAGATCGAGCGTGACGATGCGCAAACCGACACTTTTCTTGATCAGTTGCGCGATGTTCTGGAGCTGACCGCCGAATCCGGTGCCGGGATAAACAACGCTGCCCGAGGGTTTGTAGCCGCCAGTATTGCTGGCCGAATAGGTCGAGAAATTCACCGTGCGAAATTGCGCCAATGCCTCCAACGTGCTTGTGCCTGCAGCCGCAATCGGCAGCGCGCTCGATTGCCATAACGACGGCAACACCTGCACCAGTCCGTTGACCCCGGCGACGGTATCGGTATCGTTGGAATTCCACGGCCAGTTGCCCTGATCGAGACGGAAATCCGAACCCGAATTCATCGTGATGGTTTCGTTGCTGCCGAGCAGACTGCTGGCGGTGATGCTGCCCATGCTGATCGATGGCACCGGCACATTCGCCGGCAGGCCGGCGCTGCCGAGATGGCGTGTGAGCCAGCCGAGTCCGCTGCCACTGCCGCCGCCGAGTCCGGCTTCGAGATTCGATTGCGCCTCGAAATGGCTGCGGATTACCGGCTGCGGTTGTTTCTGGCCGGCGCCGAGCACGATCGCAAGATGACCTTGTCCATACAAGGTGTTCAAACCCGTGGCGCGCGGATGCAGGTTCCATTGCCCGCTCGCGATTGACAAACCTGCGCCGGTGCCAGTGAGTGGAACGCGCGTCGCCACGCGGGCGGTTTCGTAAGCAGCGCGATTGGAATGGCTGGCACCGGGCGATACCAGGCTCAACGCATCCATCGCGCCGCGCAAAAACACCACAACCAAGGTGTCTTGCGAGGCCGTGCTGGTATTGTCGAGCACGGCATAAGTTTTCGTGCCGGCGGTCAGCAAGGCCGCCGCACTGCAACCCTTGAGAAAACCGCGACGATCAATCTGGATGTTCGACATGGTCGGCCTCAGCGGGTTAAAAAATCAGGGCTGCACAGGATCAGCGCGATCATCGAGCGCAAGCGCGACATCGTGTAGTGATTACTCAGATTGCCGCCGCTCCAGGTATCGGTAGTCAAGGTGAGAGCTGCCGTCGCCGCGACATTCTGGCGCAGGAAATCCACTGCCGCGTTGTACACCCCGGTCGGCTGATAACCGAGAATCTGCGTACACCAGAAACCCGCGACATTGGCCGCCGTGCGTGTGGCTGTGGCAGGAAATGCAGCCAGAGTTTGTGCCTGCACGTCCGCCAAATATGGCGATGTACTGACGGTTTGATCCTGAGTCATTTCTAGCAGCATCGCGAGCATACGCAAGGTCATGCCGAGCGAACCGCTGCTGGCCCAGGCCACTTGCACATCGGGATAGCCGTTTGGTGCCGGCCAGTAGAACAAGCGATGGCCGGCGGATTGCAGCGCCGAGAGCACGGCGTTGGTGGTCGACCACGTATTCGCCTGAAAATTCGGATTATCGAGATCGGGCAGCGGCGTGAAGTTAGCGCCGAGCACGCGCAAGGTGCTGACCATCGCCACGCCCGGACGCTTCATTTTCTGACCCCAGGAATTGGCGAAATCGGTCGAGTTGAGAATCGCCTGCGTGACGATCTGCAACTGATTCGGTGCCTGCCAATTCTGCAGGAACACGCTGGCGATATTGCTCACGAGGGTCGGTGATGGACTGTCGCTGACCAGGCGTCGACACAGCTTGGTGGCGATGAATGTCGCCACACCAGGATGGCACGCAAGGGCGGCAAATACATCGAAGCCATCCTGCTGATGTTCGTAGTCGTAGAGGTAGCGATTCAGGAAAAACTTGTCGTACTGATCGTGCAGGCCATCGACGTATTCGAACGTGCCCGGATTGAGGTCATTGCGCGTGTCATAGGTGCTTTGCGACATGGTCCAGCCGGTCAGCGCGCGCGTGATGTTGTAGACATCGGCATCGACATATTTCAGGCGGATCGCAGCGCCGTCACCCGCGCTGCCGATCGGCAATGACGGATCGAACGGATTCAGCACGCCGGCATAGTTCATCGCGCCCAGCGTATGCAGCTCGCACAATTCGCGCGCGTAGTTTTCGTTCGGTCCGGCGCGCGTGCTCGAATACAGATCGAGCATGTACATCATCGATGCCGACTCGGCCACGTTGATCAGCAGGTTCTTGAAATTGCCGAACACGCCATTGCTCGCAGAGGTGGCGCGGAACAGCGCATCGAACGCCGGAAACATCGGCCCGCCGTCGTAATCCCAGCCGTTGATGCTGAAATGATCGTGCCAGAAATCGATCATGCTCTCGTGCAGTTGACGTTTGCTGTAGATCTGCCGGATCAGCGTTGCGCATTCCGATTCGGCGATCGGCAACATGCGATGGTTGTAGTTCACAGTGTCAGAATGATAAGTGGACCAGAGCTGCGCCGGCGTGAGATTCAGCGCCTTGAAATTGGCCGAAGTGATGCGGCTCTCGCCGGCGGTATCGCTGATCGCAGTCGGGCTGGTTTGCTGTGTCACCCATGCCGTCCAGCGCGCCGTATCGCTCGCGCCGAGCGCATTGAACGCAGTCAGGTCGGCTTGGGTGCAACCGAACGTCGCGCGATTCAGCCAAGCTACGGCGTTCGGCGGGCCGCTCAAGGTTTGGCTGACACTGGCGATGCTTGCAGGATCATCGAGCCGCGTATCGATCGATGCCTTGCCGGCGCGACGCATCGATGGCGCGGCGGTATCGAAACCGAGGCTCGCGAACATGGCATTGAGTGCGCGCCGACGCGCGAGCGCCGTGGTCGTTACAGCGGTGGCAGATTGCATGTGCGGTCTCCGGCAAGCCCCTTGGCAGCTTGAGTCTACTCGATTCGATGGCGATTTTCGTGATGCGGCGTTGCCAGATATCGAGCAGGTTTTTGCAGTTGGCAAGCGATCCGCAGCATGATCGACGGATCAGATCACTATCGGTTCCGGCAGCAATTGCACGCCGAGCTGCTGCAGCACACTGGCCTGAATACGCTGCGCCAATGCCCAGATCTGCGCGCCGCTGGCATTACCGTGATTCACCAGCACGAGCGCGTGCTGGCTTGAAACTCCGGCATCGCCATCACGGAATCCCTTGAAACCGCAGCGCTCGATGAGCCATGCCGCCGACAGTTTGCTGTGGCCATCGGGCGTTGCCCAGATCGGCAAGGTCGGATGTTCCAGTTGCAGTTGTTTTGCGATCGTGTTTGGCACGATCGGGTTCTTGAAAAAACTGCCGGCGTTACCGATCAGTGCCGGATTCGGCAGTTTGCGCAGTCGCAGCTCGGTGACGGCATCGGCCATATCGCTGGCCGTGGGCGCGACGATATTCTTTGCCTGCAGTTGTTCGCGCAGGCCGGCGTAATCGAGTCGAAGTTGCGCTTGCCGCGTGAGCAAAATCTCGACGGCGGTGACGATCCAGTTCGCGGCCTCGGGCGTTTTGAAAATACTGTGGCGATAGGCGAATCCGCATTGTTCGCGCGAAAGCAATCGTGTTGTACCAAGCGCGGCATCATGGATTTCCACCGCCGCACAAACCTCGGCGAACTCGACGCCGTAAGCGCCGATGTTCTGGATCGGTGCGGCGCCGACATGGCCCGGAATCAATGCGAGGTTTTCGAGTCCGCACAGGCCTTGCGCGAGCGACCAGCGCACCAGCGCATCCCAGCATTCGCCGGCGCCGGCGCGCACACGCACGAGATTGCGATCTTCAAACGTGATTGCCATGCCGCGGAATTCCGGCAACAGCACGAGACCGTCGAAGTCGCGCGTGAACAAGATGTTGCTACCACCGCCGAGGATCAATCGCGGCAAATTAACGCAATCGTTTTGTGCCAGCACGGTTTGCAGCGCGTCGATATCGGCAACACGCGCAAGTACTGCGGCATGCGCGTCGACACCAAACGTATTCAGTGCTTTCAAGGAAACATCGTATTGCAGGCTGCAGGCGGGCGGAGATGACATGAGTTTGCTCGGCGATGCTATCAACACAGCGCGCGAATAGCGTCGATACTTTCACCGATCAAGGTCGGCCCGCGATAAATCATGCCGCTATAAAACTGCACGAGACTCGCGCCTGCGGAAATTTTCACGACAGCGTCATCGCCAGAGAGAATTCCACCTACTCCGATCAGCGGAATCTGGCCGTTTAAACGTTTAGCCATCTGCTGCAAAACGTACGTAGATTTGGCAAACAGCGGGCGTCCGCTCAGGCCACCGGCTTCATTCGCATGTGGCTGGCCGGTTATCATGCTGCGATCGATCGTGGTGTTGCTGCAGATAACGCCGTCGACGCCGTTGGCCAGCAGTACGCTCGCGATGCTGTCGAGTTCGGTTTCACTCAGGTCAGGCGCAATCTTCAGCAGCATCGGCTTGTATTGGCCGTGTTGTACGGCGAGTTTTTGCTGGCGCTCACGCAAGGTCGCGATCAGACGCTGCAGTGCTTCTTGCTGCTGCAGGTCGCGCAAGCCCTGCGTATTCGGCGATGAGATATTGATCGTGATGTAGCTCGCGAGCGGGTAGACACGATCAAGGCAGAACAGATAATCATCGACCGCGTTTTCGTTCGGCGTGTCTTTGTTCTTGCCGATATTGATACCGAGCACACCGTTGAAATTGCTGCGCTCCACACGCGCGACGAGATAGTCCACGCCCTTGTTGTTAAAGCCGAGCCGATTGATTACGGCATCGCACTGTTGCAGGCGAAACATGCGCGGTTTCGGATTGCCGGCCTGCGCTTTCGGTGTGATCGTGCCGATTTCGACGAAGCCGAAACCGAGCGAAGCGAGCGCCTCGAAATAATCGCCATTCTTGTCGAGTCCGGCAGCGAGCCCGACCGGATTCGGAAATGTGATGCCGAATACCTCGACCGGCAACGGTTTCGGTTTGCTCGCGAGCAGCGGATTAAAACCGGTGCGATACGCGACTTCGATCGCCTTCAGGCCGAGATCGTGCGCGCGTTCGGCATCAAGGCAAAACAGCAGGGAGCGGGCGAGGTTGTACACGCGATAATCCGGCGTTGCAGCTCAATGCGACATTGCTGCGAAACCGCCGAGTACGGCAAAAATAAACAACAATCCGAGCAAGACCACCACTAGATGCGCCCAGCCGAGAATGAGTCCGGCGATCGCCATGCCGTCACCGTCGATCGTGCCGGCCGGTGCGCTGCGGATTTCACTGCGCGCAATGTGTCCGGCGATCACGGCAACGATCGCGCCGATGAACGGCAAGATACACCACGACAGCAGGCCGAATACCAGACTCACAATTGCCGGCACACTCGTGTTCGTGCCTGATGTATTAGTGTACGTGGCCACATTCGTGGTTGCCGCAGGTACAAGCGGATGACCGCAATTTGGGCATGACGTGGCTTGGTCGGAAACCTCGTGCGAACACGCGGGGCATGAAATCATGGTCATCGGTCTACTCCTGAAAAGCGCGTTGCGAGCATAAAAGTCAGAGTTTTTTCGCAGCTTCGACCACGCTGAATCCGGCGATCAAATCGTTGATATCGGCGGCGCTTTCTTCGTAGAGATTGTTGGCTTCTGTGCAGATCATCTGCACCGAGCCTTGTTTGCCGCTCCACAGGAATCGCCGTATGTGCCACTTCGCGCCAAAGGCTTCGCCGACATTGTCCAGTACCAGGCCGGCATTGCCGTTGACCGTGAGCATGGTTTCGTTTTCGATGTGCGCTTTCGGATCGGTTTTTTGCATGAGGCCGATGTTGAGTTCTTTCAGCCCGTTCAAGGTCATCTGCACGCGTTCGGTGACGACCTTGATGACGGCCGAACCGTTGTTGTGGCGGAACATGAATTCAACGGTTTCGCTGAGCGGATGTTGTTCGACCGACCATTTGTTCGGATCGTAAGCAAACAGAAACACGCCGAAGCCGCTGCGGGCGATGCTGGTGGCCGATTTCGGCGTTGCATGCGCGAGCGAAATGTCGACAAGTTCGTTGCTTTTTTCGGTCTGCAGTTCCCACGTGCCGTTGTCATCGAGAATGACATGACGCCCATCCTTGGTAACCGCCTCGGTCGCGGCGTAGGCGTTGAAAATTGCGAGCGAAAGTAGCGCCGTGAGCGCAAGCAACCGTCGAGCGGAAACCGTCGTTGTCATGTCGAACTGCCTTATTGGAATAACAACTTGCATGCCCCGGATGCAGCGCGAAGATTTGCATCGGCCGCGCTGCATGCGGAATGTTTCGGCATGAATCAGAAATCGAACTTGATGCCCTGCGCCAGCGGCAATGAGTCGGAGTAGTTGATCGTATTGGTCTGGCGACGCATGTAGATTTTCCATGCATCCGAGCCGGATTCGCGACCGCCGCCGGTATCTTTCTCGCCACCGAATGCACCGCCGATTTCCGCGCCGCTCGTGCCGATGTTGACGTTGGCAATGCCGCAATCCGAACCGAAGCACGTCAGGAATTTTTCCGCTGCGCGCAGGTCGGTGGTGAAGATCGATGACGACAAACCCTGCGGCACGCCGTTCTGGATCGCGATCGCTTCATCCAGCGTCTTGTATGGAATCACATACAGAATCGGCGCAAACGTTTCGGTCTGCACGATCGCATCGCTGCCCTTGATACCGTTGACGATGGTTGGCAGCACGTAGTTGCCTTTGCCTTCGAGCGCCTTGCCGCCGGTCAGCACGGTGCCGCCGGCCGCCTGTGCCTGCGTCACCGCGTGTTCGTAGCGACTCACTGCATCGCGATCAATCAGCGGGCCCATCAAGGTTTCGGACTTCAGCGGATCGCCGATGCGCGTTTCGATCTGCTTGTAGGC
>JAYVTP010000411.1:0-6848 GCA_043788685.1 Pseudolysobacter sp.
GAATATCTGGTCTCGGTCGACAAGGCGATCGGCGAGGCGTTTCTGATCGGCATGGGCAACGGCGTGCGCATCGACAATGTGATGACCAAGCCGTGCAAGATCAGCCGCCTCGGCAAGTTCGGTTTCCGTATCATCCTGACCCAAGGCCTGAACCGGCAGATCCGCAAAATGTGCGAGGTGTTCGGCTACGAAGTGCGACAGTTGCAACGCGTGCGCATCGTCAATGTGCAGCTTGGCAAACTGCGTATTGGCCAATGGCGCAATCTTACCGAAGTCGAACTGCGCGGGCTGTTGCCCGAGCGCGCGCAGGCCGGTTTGCTCTGAGATTTTTTCGCAGCAAAGAACCGCTGCGAGTAACCTATTTCACTGGTGCCGAGATTGGCCGCACCACGATCGGCACATTGCACAACTCGACGTAACCGGCTGGCACCTTGTACCACTCGTCGTGGCGATTGCGCCGCGATTCGACCAGCGCGGTGAAGATCGACGTATCGGTGCGGATGACTTCGAGCTGGCTGCGTTCGGCGGCAGGCACATCGGCGGCGAGTCGCACCGATTTGATCGCGATGCGCTGCTCGGGTTTCTCGTAAAAACCCAATGCACCGTTGCCGCGCGGCAGACTCGACAGCAACTCGATGCCCTGCACCACTCGCCCGACCACAGCGATATTGCGATCGAGATGGCGCGGCGCATTGCCGATCACCACGTACAGCTCCGCACCGCTGCCGCTATCGATGGCGTTATCGCGACCGACGCCGACCATGCCGTAGCAATGCGCCAGCCACGTATCGCCGGTTTTCGGATCGCGCCCGACCGGAAATCCATTCGAAAAACCGACCTGCGGCGCGTAACCATCGACATCCGGCAAGCGCGTGTATGGCAGGTCGGCGCTGATCTTGCGCGTGAACTCCGGCGCCAGCGTGCGTTGCGCATTCTTGATGGCGCGCTGTTTGGTTTTGTCATCCGACTCGGGATCGCCCCACTGCACGACGTAGTTGTCTTGCACGCGCAGAATCGCAAGTCCATCGAAGTATTTTTCGCGCACCAACGCCTTGATATTGGCGGCGTGTTTTGGCGCGTACGCGGGCGACAGTTCGATCACCACGCGACCGCCGGCGAGTTCTAGATACAAGGTATTGTCGGCATCGAGCGCGCGCCAATCGCTGGCCTTGGAGGCGGCGAGCACGTCACTCATGGTCAGCGGTTTGACCGGCTTGCTCGCATCGGCGCGCGCTAGCGACACACATGTCAGGCCGATCGCGCAGACGATCGCACGTAACGAATAAAATCGGCGTGCGGGCTTGATACCCGCAGGCACATTTTTGTCGGTTGAAACCTGCATTGCGGCTACCCCTTTTCGGTTGTGTCACACGTCGTTGCATCACGCCTCAGCTACGAGGCGCGCGAGCAGTCAGATTCGCATTGTCCATGCCGCGTGTCGAATTGCCAATCTGGTTGCGACGTTATTCAAAACCGTCGGCGAAGATGCGCCAGCAATCGGCAATCGGTGTCGCATTCACTGCACCGCCGATGGCGTTTAGTCCGAACATGGTTTCGAGTGTGCGCAACACCGAATAATGATCGATGTGTTCAGAGAAAGTAGCGGGACGAACATGCGCACCGACAAACAGGGTCGGAATCTGATTGGCGCTGGTCGTCGAATCGTCTTCGTCCCACGTCAGGATCAACAGGCTGTTGTGCAAGCGCGCCCATTGCACATAAGTATCGATATGGGTGTGCAGCCACGCATCGCCGATTGCTATCGAGCAATCGTGCATGTCGTTGCACAGATTCGGCACGACGAACGAAAGCGTCGGCAAGGTGCTGAAATCCGGCGTTACTCCCGATGGAAACGCGGCGAAAGTCAGATTGCTCGTACTTGGCACGCTGTTCGTACCGCTGCTGAAATTGACCCACGGATTGTGCTTGCGCGCATATGTGCCCGAGCCGCAGCCGGTGTAACCGTTCGACGGCATGCTCTCGGAAAAACCCTGGAACGTGAATCCCGCCGTGATCAACTGGCTACCAAGATTCAGTCCGGTAAAACTGTGCGGGCAGGAATCGTCGCTGAGCGCTTGTGTGGTGCCTGAAAACAACGCGAGATAGTTCGGCTCACTCGGATGCGTGATCGCATGCGAATCGCTGAAAACTGCGCCCGTTTTGGCCAACGTGTTGATGTACGGCGCCTGCGCGATATTGCCGATGATCGTGCTGTCGCTGGTGTTTTCCATGATCGCGATAACGACGTGGTCGTAACGCGGAATATCGGTAGCAACAACGCTAGGTAAAACGCGTATTGCAGCAAATGGCTTTGCGGCGATTTTTTGCGCGAAGCCAGCGATACTTGCGGCTAGCAAAACGCTCGCAATCACGCAACCAGCAAGACGTTGCATCGAGTTTCTCCCACCAGCGCTATTGATAACGGCAAGCACGCGACCGAGGTGCTTGATCGAAGATCTTGATCAAATCAAAGGATACCGCCTTATTGCCAATTTCGGTGCGGCGAACGTCACTGCATCGCAGCGATCATCCGCACAGAAATATTTCGGATTGCGAGGGATTGGCGCAGGATTTTTTCGCGCAACTAACGCATCACCAGCATGTGTTTAGCCAGTTGCCCATGCACACACCCAAAGCCGCGCGCCATGTGCAGCACCGCACAAAGCAGCAGGATTCCCGCGGCCAGCGAGAACGGCTCGGCCCACAGCGGCGGTGCATACGCAACGTCGTTGATATTGATGATGCCGTAGCCGGTGATTGCTTTCACGATCGGCCCGAACATCAGCGCGACCACGAAGCTCAAACCGACAATTCCCAAGACAAAATACAGCACGCCCAACGGCAGCATCAGCAGCATGTAGATCAGGGTGGACCAACTGCGCGGATCGGTAAAAAACGTCTTGATGCGCGAACGAATCGGCAAGCCGATCTCGGTGTACAAAGGTCGGCGTGGCATGCGCACGTCGAGCATCACCTCGACCAGACGCCCCTCGACCAGAGCCAAGGCGCGCACGCTGCCAAAGAACAGAATGGTGAAAGGTATGCCGATGATCAACACCATCAAACCCAGTGACAGACTCAGTCCGGTGATGGTCCAGACAAAATAGAAAATTCCGGTGCCGAGTGACAACAACATGTAGAACAGCGAGGTGTAGGCGCGAGTGTCAGCGAGCACGCCGAAAAATTTGCCGAACGCCGAAGCACGCGGCGGCGCGCGTGGTATGCGCAATGCCTGTTGCACTTGGCCTTCCTTGACCCGATAGATATCAGCCACTTCTTCCGGCGCGCCGTAACTTGTGACGATACGCGCGATCATCGCGGCTTCGTCCACATCAGGATGCTCGGCGAGTTCGGCACGCAGGTGTTCCTCGGCGTCGTACAAGGCGTCCTGGATCAGGGCCGGATCGGCGCCCTGCAAGGCTGCGTGCAGTTGTTGTAGATAGGCGTTGATTGTGTTCGGGATGGTGCTCATGGCAGTGTTCCTTCCAGCACGTTTTCGACGAATTCACGGGCCGCCGACCAGCTGGCGATCCATTCTTTGAGGGCGGCGCGACCGAGTCGCGTGATTGCGTAATAGCGTCGCGGCGGACCGGTAATAGATGGTTCGATCGTGCTTTCGAGCAAACCCGCAGCGCTGAGATTGCGCAGCACCGGATACAACGCGCTCTGCTTGCCGCTGAACAAACTCTCGCCGCCTTTTTCCAGACGCTTGGCGATCTGGTAGCCGTACATCGGCGCTCGCGCCTGAGCCAGCACTGCCAGCAAAACCAGCGACACGGTGCCAGTGCTGAGTTCCTTCTGGAATTTCTTCAGATTTGATTCGGTATCCAGCACGCTCGGTCGCCTTGATCGCACAACACGAGTTCATCATAGTGTTTGGTTAACACTAGTGAATGGGCCGAAAGTCACGACCGCGAAACGAACGGTAGTGCCGGGGGGCGGCCAGAGAATCGAGAGGCGTAATCTGTGGAAACTTTGCGCCCACGGCCTCGTCCTCCATTGGCGGAGAGCGAGGGCATGGCAGGATTGGGCGGGCGTGCTGAAACGCGCGTCAGCTATTTCAGAATTGAACCGTTGCTGAGAGCGCAGCGCTGCGACCTGGCAAGCGATAGGCTTGTCCATTGCCGAGCTCGCTAATCGCGACCGGATCGCGTCGGTCGCTCAGGTTATAGCCATCCAAACGCAATTCCCAGCGTTCGAATCGATAACCGAGTCCGGCATCGAGCGTTGCATAGGCGCCCACCGGCGTCTGGTTTTCCTGATCGAGGAAACGCTTGCCGACGACGTTCCACACCAGCGAGCCTTCGAAGCCCTGTGTCGGCGCATAGATCAGGCCCAACGCGGCGAGATTCTGTGGCGATACTTCAAGATGATTGCCAGCGAGATTGCTGAAGCTGCCATCGGGTTGTTCGACCAATCGCTCGGTGAAACGCGCGTTGTGATACGCATAAGTGCCGCGCAGCCGCAGATCCGGCGTGATGCGATAACTGGCTTCGATCTCTGCGCCCTTGAACAGCGATTTCCCGGCATTGGCGAGGCCCGGCAAACCGCCGATATTTTCGGGAATCACGAGGTTGGAAAAATTCATGTGGAAGTACGACAACTCCCATTCGAATCGCCCATCGGCGAGCGCGCCCTTGAAACCGGTTTCCCAACTGTTGGCGGTTTCCGGTTGCAGAATGCTGCCCTCGGCTTCCGGTCCAAAATCGATCGCCGCGGGTTTGTAGGTGTTGCGGTAATCGGCGAACACGGTGAGTTTGTCCGCGCCGCTTTCCCACAGCGCGTAACTCGCACCGAGAATGCCAGCGAGGCGGCTCTTGCTTTGCTTGTCGCCATTCGCATCCGGCGGCGTGCCCGGATCAGCGTGCCGATCGATGACCTGACCATCGCGCGACTCGTGCGTATCGTTGAATCGCAATCCGGCGACGATGTCCCAACGCGATGTCGGTTTCCAGTCGATCTGGCTGTACACACCACCGAAATTGCGGCGATCACGCAGCTGCGTCGATTCATCGATTTCGAGCTGATGCGAATTCGGCGCATTGGCGCCATTCGGCAGAACGCCGTATTCAAAATTGTCGCTGTTCTGCCGACCGTTGCCATACAGCCAGTCGAAGCCCACCGTCCAGGTCAGCTCGGGCGCGGGATGCATGGCGATGTAGGAATCGAAATACGCATCGGTGAGTTTCACCGTCTGGCGGAATCCGTCGGCATTGTGGGTCACGCCATCGTCGGCGAAATCCTCGCGCAGAAAACCGCGGATATTCTTGCCTTCGGAATGGTCAACAGAAAGCGTCGTCACCCATTCGCCGATACCGATATTCCGGTTCAAACCGACATTCAACTGCACGCGATTCTGATCCTGCCGTGCATCGGTCGGATTGATGTTGGCATCGAGCGGAAAACGCGGCGTCAGCCGGCCGTCTTCGACTGGATGCGGACTGTACGGATCCTGATGCACGGTGGTCGCATCCAGATCGATATGCAGCTTGCCAAGATCGCTGTCGCCGGCCATGCGATAGAGCAAATGCGCGCGATCCACACCGGAGCGATCCTGGGTGAAATCCCGAGTGGAAACATTCGCACTGATCGATTGCTTGAACGTACCCCAGTCACTGAGATTGGTGCTGATCGAGGCAATGCCGGTACTGCGCGTGCCCACACCGATCATTGCGCGCGACGGCGTCTCACCGGCGGCGTAGTGAATAACCTGAATCACGCCGACGAATGAGGTAGCGCCATACACTACCGGCGCGGCACCACGCAGCACTTCAATGCGCTCGACGTTGGTCAAATCGAGCGTGACGAGCGCGGGATTGAACGTGCCGCCAGAAGGAATGCCATCGACCACCAGCAAGAATGCATCGAACTCGCGCAAACCCCACAGCCCCGGCACCGATGCGGCAGGGCCGGCGTCGCCGCCCGGTGCGATATCGACGCCTGCAACCAAGCTCAAAGCAGTGCGCAGATCGACCACGCCGCGCGCGCGCAATTCGTCGCCGCTGATCACGGTAATCATCGCCGGGATCTGTTCGACCGGCTCGGGTACTTTGGATGTCGTCACCTCGACTGCTGTGAGCGTTGAACCCGAATTGGCATCAGCCGCAGCATGCAGGCCAGGAGAAATGAGTGCGAGCGCAATGAGCGCCGCAAGTGGATGCAGCCGTGTCGAATAACGCATGAGTTTTCCCCGGATAGCGCCTGTTTGGCGCCGCAAACTTTAGGCCATTATGCCGCCGCGCATAACATCCTTAAGGCCTACATAAATTCATCCGTAAGACCGAATCATCGATTCAGAATGCATTGCTCGATCTTTGGCAGAGACTCTCAGTGGGTAACAACTGCCGCATTCGAGGCCATTGCGATTTGCGAGTTATTGCACACTCAAAAGCAGCTCGATTTGCTACAACACAGGCGATGAAGGTCGTATATGATCACGTCAGCTCCACACCGATCTGATCCGAACTGACTCTGGGGAGAAAGTCATGCAAGCCAATGACGTGCCGATGAAAACCGCTGCGGGTCACCGCGAAATCGGACAACGTGCGCACAAGCTGTCGCCGCGCTCGCGTTCGATGTTGATCATGATCCACGGCGACCAGACCATCGCCGAGATTTCTCACAGCATGCGCTCGCTCGGCGATACTGCCGCGATATTCAGCGAGCTCGCCGGTCTCGGCCTGATCGTCGCCGAACCTGCCGATGTTCAGGCGCATGCCGCAGGCGCTGGCAACGTTGCGGCCAACGATATCGTGCCGGTGCAACAACAAGCCAAGCAGTTGCTCAACGAATCGGCGGTGGCGGCATTAGGCTTGCTCGGCAGCTTCAGCGCGTTTCGTTTTACGCTG
>JAYVTP010000412.1:0-2813 GCA_043788685.1 Pseudolysobacter sp.
GCCTGTCCGGCGGCCATCGTCGTCGCGCTGGATCATGTTGCCCGTGCGGTACGCCGCGATGCCATCGATCGTATGCGCCGAATGCGTGATCTCGTCACGCAGTGGCGCCGAAAGACCGGCATCGTATGGAACGCCGAGAATGCGCGATTCGACCGACACCAGCCGGTTGGCTTGCGGATACGGCAATGGTTTGTACAGCAGGCCGTAGATCACGCTGAACACGCCAGCATTGGCCGCGAACGCCAGGCCCAGCAGCAGAATCACCGTGATGCTAAAGCCAGGGCTGCGCGATAGGCGGCGCAGGGCAAAACGGAAATCGACAGTTTTCATTGCAATGGCCGTGGTGAGGGGGTTGGAAGATTCATTCGTGGCGCAAGGCAATAGTGGGATCGACTGCCGCTGCGCGCCATGCCGGCAGCCAGCACGCGAACGCTGCGACGGCGCTGACGATCAATGCGGCGGCGGTCCATGTTTGCGGATCGCTGAATGCGATGCCGAACAGACGATCCGATAACAGCCGCGCAAGCGGAATGCCGAGCGCGAGCCCGAGCACCGTGCCGAGCGCGATCAGCGCGCCGCCCTGGCGCATCACGAGGCCGACGATGCGCGATGCCTTCGCCCCGAGCGCCATGCGTACACTGAATTCCGCGCTGCGCCGGCGCACCGAAAAACCGAGCACGGCGGTCAAGCCGAGTGCAGCGAGCAACAGGGTGATCACGGCGAATCCGCCCAACGCTTGAAGCAGACTGTGTCGATCCAGCAACGTATCTTCGACAAGTTCTTCCAGCGGCTTGTTGATGCCGAACTCTGCGCCGGGCAGGCGTGCGTGGATACGCTGACGCAAGGTTTCCGCCAAAGCAGCCGGATCGCCATGAGTGCGTGTGACCAAATAGAAAAATGGCACCGGCGCATCGTCGAAGGTGTAAACGGTCGGCAGATTTATTGTCTCATCGAGTTGTGCGTGCTTGAACGTGCGCGCAACAGCAATAATTCGCGCGCGGCGAAACGTTTCGGCAGTGATCGGCACACTGACTGACGCAGTTAGTGGGTCGATGCCGTGCAGGAAACGCTGCACATAAAGCTCGTCGACGATGACCGGACTGGCATCGCCGTTATCGTCTCGATCAAAATCACGACCCAGCACCAGGCCGCTGCCGAGCGCATCGAAATAACCGGGACCGATAGCGTTCTTGCGCATCGTTTGCTTTTCATCTTCTCCGTCTACCGGAACACTTATGCGTATGTCCGCTCCGACAAACGGTGGTGCTGATGCGACCGCAACCCGCTGCACGCCGGGCAAGCCGGTCGCCGCGTCGCGAAGTTCTTCGACCATGGGTTTCAGGCGTTGCGCATCGGTTTCCTCATTGAATGCAGTGCCACGACTGCGGACACCAATCGGATCGACCTGGGTAACCAGCACGCCGCGCGGATCGAAACCACGCTCAACCGAGGTCAGGTTGAATGCGCTGCGTAAAAGCAAACCGGCGCTGCCGAGCAGGATGGTCGTCAACATCACCTGCGCAATCAGCAATAGCGGACGCATACGGCCCAGGCTTGCTGTGCCTTGTGTCGACGAGTGCAAATTCGCACGCGAAAACAGCGCCGTAAACATCGCCACGCCAAGCACAAGTGCGACGACGAAAAGTCCCGCGAGCAACGCTGCCGCGTCGTACACGGAGGATGGTGGCAATCCCTGCGGCATCAGGCCGCGATTACGCAACAGACTACTGCCAAGTGGCGTCAGTGCGAGACCAAGCACAAGCCCGAGTAGCAGCGGCGGTACAAGATCAGCGGCAATGGTATTGACGATGGCGCGTTCACCGGCGCCGAGCGCGCGACGGATATCAAGCTCGTGACGGCGCGCGAGCACGCGTTCAACATTAAGACTGGCAAGATTCGTGGCAACCACCGCAAGCAGGATCAGTGCCGCGAGTTGCAGTAGCGTCAGCGCACTATCGTAGCCGCCACTGAAGCGCTCGCGCCAGGCACGGACATTCGCGACGAGGCCGGCACGTTGATTTGTTGCGACGAGATTATTTTGACTCGTAAAAATCGTCGCAAGCACCTCGCGAGCCTGTTCGATTGTGATGCCAGGCGCCAGCCGTGCAACTACACCGAGATCAAACGACTTGCCGCTTTCGAACAACTCTCGCTCAGCCGACGATGGCGCGTACGGATACCACGCGTCGATAGTCGCGTCAGGAAAAACAAATCCGCTCGGCATCACGCCGATCACCTTGAACGGTCGATCAGCAAAACGCACTTCGCGACCGATCATGTTCGGGTCGGCATCGAACCGACTGCGCCAGGCCATATCGGAGAGCACCAGCACTGCATCCGCGCCTTCGTGCGCATCGTCTTCGTCGAAACTACGCCCAAGCGCCGGCATGACGCCGAGCACGAGCTCGAAACCTGGCGTCACACGCGCGAGCCGCCAATCGCGACCAGATACATCGCCGCGCGGCAAGGTCGTGATAAAACCCGCCGCACCCGAAAAATGGGCGTGATCCTCTGCAACGCGGCGGCGCAACGGTTCGCTCAAGCGAAAAGTAAATCCGAGCTTTTGCATTGTCGTGCGCAATTCGACCAAACGCTCGCTGGCGGGATACGGCAACGCTTTCCAGCGCAGCGCGTGGATCGCGCCGAACGCCGTGGCGTTGATCGCCACGACCACCGCAATCAGTAGCGTGATCGAAATCGCGAAAAACGGCGTGCGCATTTGTCGACGAAACATGGCAGCGAGAGTCATCGGAAAATTCTCATTCGTGACGCAGAGCAATGGTGGGATCGACCGCCGCTGCGCGCCACGCCGG